>NZ_JANKOG010000018.1:0-151723 GCF_024656005.1 Burkholderia sp. SCN-KJ | reverse complement strand
GCGATCGGTGGGTTGCTGGCGCTCTACGATCGGCAGCTGAGACGGGCGCCGCGCGCGACGGTGGCCCGGATCGTTGCGCAGGTGAATGCATATTGGCGAAAATCGTCCGGGGCGCCGAGTGAGCAGGAGCGGCTCGCGGCCTAGGCAGAACAATGACGGGGCGACGCGCGGTGGTTCCGCATGCTCAAGGTCCCGGATACCGGGCCGTAAACCCGGTTGGAAAATTGGATTTTTTCTCCTCGTTGTACTCCACCTCGCCCCGCACTTGGTATCCAAGGCGGGGTTCTTTTTTAGCTCCAGTTCAATCGGTCATCGCGCATTGCGCTTGGCCGGCTCGGACGGGTTGTATTCGCGACCGGTCGCCTTCTCGGTCAGAAACCATTGGCCGCTCGACAGGCGGGTGACGTGGCAAAAAGGGAAACGCTGCTCCATCAGCATTTTCTCGTTGGCGTCGCGTTGGTCGCGCCAATGTCCAATGAGTCGAAGAATTTCCCCGATCCCCCACCCGCAGGCGAACAATCCTGCCAATGCGCGTCCGCAGATCATCCTGGTGTGGGGGCTGAGCCGAGTGAAGACCATCAGAAGGTCAACGATTAGCATGACGATGATCGTGATTGGAACAAGACGTTGCATGAAGGTTTTGGGCTCGGATTGGAAGTTCCCAAAGGCAAGCCGGTTGGCGTGAGGACCAGCCGGGCTTAGGAATGTGGTGTCTTTGCGTGTCTAGCGGTTGCACTCCTGCATCGTGCCGTCGACCGCGCAGTTGACCTGCTATGCGACATCGAACGGAACGTGGCTGCTCCTGAGAACGAGACGCTGGGCCAACAGCCCGCCAGTTCGATTGTGGCCAGTGGCCACCACGTGCTCAGTCGGAAAGACACGTCAATTCGGTCAGCTTTCTCGGAACCGTCATAGGAGGGCGTCGAAGCTGCGAAAGCTATACGTTTTTCTCGAGCTTTCTGGGTTTGCCCCCTCAACCGGTTGAGCTGGATGGCGTCTTGCCTAAAAAGTGTGCAGGGGGCTCTCCGTCACGCCCGGTGCGGTCTTCCGGGACTTTTCCACAACGTTGTTCAGGGAAATTGTGAGTATCTTGCTCGCGTTCCCCTACGCGCGGCTGGCAAAAGCCCATGTGATATCCCGCCCATTGCCCGGCCAGTGGCGGGCGACCACGCGATACGATCCATCCACCTACCGCGTCATTGACGCATCGACCAAAGTCCGCCGCCGGCGGCCTTCCATATCACCCAGACGGGACCACTCCCGTCGGGCGTGCACTCCCGTTGATCCTGGAGAGCACCATGTCCCATCTGTATATCTGCGCCCGCGAGGTGCTCGCATGAGCCGCAAGAGCGCAGAACGCAAGCACGACCAGACCGCGGACCCGTATCAGCGCGAGTTTGTGCAAATGATTAAGGCTTTCTCGTACGGCCAGCACACGCATACGGTGTTTGCCGACTTCGTCGAGTTGGCCGCGCTGTCGATCAGCAACAGCGTCGATCGCACGCAGTTTGAGGCGCGCGAGAAGCGTTACCTGGAAATCGTCGGGAAGTACAAGCGCGAAGACGTCGAGCGGTTTCCCCGCATGCTCGGTGCGCTGACGCTGTCATTCGAGCATCGGATGCAGGTGTCGGAGAAAGCCGGGACGGACGAGATACCTGTCTTTGAAGGTATGACCGACGTGCTCGGCGAGACCTACATGATGCTGGAGCTGGGGAATGCCCGGGCAGGGCAGTTCTTCACCCCGTACCACGTGTCGCGCCTGATGGCGATGATGACGACCGGCGACGGTCAGCCGCACGTCCGGCAGCACGGATTCCTGCGGATGCAGGAGCCGGCGTGTGGTGCCGGCGGCATGGTCATCGCGACGGCCGAGTCGCTGGCGGCCGCTGGTCACAACTATCAGCAGACGATGCATGCGACCTGCGTCGACATCGACCCGGTCTGCGTACACATGGCCTATCTGCAGCTGTCGTTGCTGCATATCCCCGCGATCGTCGTGCACGGAAACACGCTCACTGGCGAGGTATGGGGCGTCTGGTATACGCCAGCTCACGTCATGGGCGGCTGGCGATGGAAACTGCGTCGACGCGAGCGCGAGCTGGCCGAAGCGGCGCGTGCCGTCGGGGCGGAGATGGGGGGCACCCCGCCCGCCGACGGCGTGCCCGAGCCTGAGCCGGAGGCTATCGACACGATCGAGTCGTCCGTCTCGACGCCTCTGGTCGATGACGAAGACGGTGATGTCGCCATCGCCGAGCCGGAAGTGATCTCAGCACGGCCGGACGACCGGGGAACGATCTTCGACCTGTTCGAGGACGCTGTCGAGCTGACGAGTCCCGCCGCGATCTTTGCAGCGATCGACCAGATGACGTTGTTCTAGCGGCTATCTCTTGAACCCAGCCCGATCCTCGTGATCGGGCATTTTTTTTGAAAGCTGAGCCGAACCTCCGGGCTTTCTCGTCTCCGGCTGAAATTTCGCGCGGTATCGTTGTCCCATCTATCGCGTCACTGACGCATCGACCCCGCCGGCTCCGCCGGCAATCCATTGCCTATCAACCCCATCGGGAACCACTCCCGACGGGGGGCAGGTTCCCACTCTGGAGAACCTGTCATGCAACACGCCAACCTTCAACAACCCACCGTTCCCCTCGGTCGCATCGTCCTCGGTCCGAACCCTCGAACCTACTTCGATGACGCCGAGATGGACGAGATGCGAGCGTCCATCCGCGCGCGCGGCGTCGATACACCCGTGCTCGTGCGTCCGCTCGACGACGATACGTTTCAGCTGATCGCCGGCGGACGCAGGTACAAGGCCGCGATGGACGTTCACGGCGAGACCTATGACATGCCGGTGTCGATCAAGTACGTCGACGAGATCGAGGCCGAGGAAATCGCGCTGGTGGAAAACATCCAGCGTGCGGACATGTCACCTGGCGAAGAGGCGGTCGCCGCGGCCAAGATGGTAGGCCGCTGCAAGGGCGACCGGGAAGACGCCGCCCGTCGCATCGGCTGGAGCCTTCCGACGCTCAACAGCCGGCTCGCGCTCATGAACTGCAGCGCGAGCGTGTTGGAAGCGCTCAATACGCGGAAGATCAATCTCGGCCACGCCGAGCTGCTCGCGGCCATTTCGAAAGAAAATCAGGACAAGGTGTTGCCCGTCATTGTCGATGAGAAGCGGACGGTCGCCGACGTGAAGAAGCTGGTCGAGTCCGTGTCGTGCTCGCTGAACGCGGCGATCTTCGACAAGGAACAGTGCACCAGCTGCCCGCACAACTCGTCCACGCAGTCTGCACTGTTTGGCGAGTCGATCGCGGACGGCAACTGCACCAACCGCGGCTGCTACAACGAAAAGACCGAGAAGCAACTCGAAGTGATCGCCACCGGCGTTCGCGACGAGTTTCCGCTCGTTCGGATCGTGCGTCCCGGCGACAACCACACCCGCGTGCAAATTGCGGTCGATGGACCCAACGGTGTGGGCGAAGACCAGGCGAAGGCTTGTCACTCGTGCCAGAACTATGGCGCCGCGGTGAGCGCGTTGCCGGATTCGATCGGCAAGGTGTTTCGCGGCCAATGCTTCGATACCGTGTGCAACATGAAGAAGGTTGCGGCACGGATTCAAGCGGCGAAGGCGGCGAAGCAGCCTGCGGCAACCGCGAAAGCGGGAGCCGCGCCCGAGAAGGGCGCCGCGAAGGCGAGCGGCTCCAAGTCCGAGCCGGCAGCCGTCACGGTCGTCGCGGAATCCGACAAGGTGAAGCAATACCGTGTCGCCGTCTGGCGCAAGGCACTTCGCCGCGATATCGGGACAAACGGCTTGCTCGCACGCCAGTACCTGATCGCGATCGTCCTGGCCGGATACGCCCGGCAGATCAAGGATGACACCTTCCGACTCGTGTTCGAGAAGATGACCGAGGAGAAGGTGCAGTCTGGTGATCTCGCGAAGGCGATCGATCTGGTGCAAGCGACGAGCGAGCGGCAACAGGTGGATCTCGTGACCGGCATGCTGCTTTCCGCGATCGAAGGTCTCGACGTGCTGTACCTGACCCAGCTTTGCAAGCAACACAAACTGGATCTGGCGAAGCATTGGAAGCTCGACAAGACCTTCCTCGAACTGTTGACCAAGGCCGAGATGATGGTCGTGGCTGACGAAATCGGTCTGCGCATTGCGATGGGCGACGACTTCAAGAAGGTGTTTTCGAAGTCGAAGTCGGAAGTAATCGAGGCGCTGCTTAACGTCAGCGGTTTCGACTACGCCGGCAAGATTCCGAAGGTCCTCAAGTTCTGACATGCGGGGCGGCCGTGCGCCGTTCCCGTCCTTCATTTGTGCCGCCATCGTGCGGCGCTTTTTCATTTTCCGGAGATTTCCATGTTTCAAGCACTTGAACCGCTGATTCGTTCGGCTGGGACGTTGACGTTGTCACTCGCGATGGACGGCGACAACGTGGTGGTGTTCCTGACGCCGCAAGGCGGGAAGGACGCCACGCTGCGTCAACCGCTCATCCTGAAGGCGCCGGCTGCGGAGCTGGACGAAGGGTTCGCCGCGGCGGTCACCTCCTACTCGACGGCGCACAAGTCGCTCGAGGAGCAGGTGGCGGCAACGAACGCGATCCTGGACGAGCAGAAGGCTACGGAGGTGACGAAGGCGCAGAAGGCCCTGACCAAGGGTTCGAAGGTGCCGACGGCCGGCGCAGCAGGCGGTGCTAATGACGACGACAACGACGACGACGGCGATCAGCCGGCACCGTCCGTGCTGCAGGATTCCGTGGCTGAGTCGAAGCCGGCAGGCACTGATCTCGCGTCCTTGCTCATTTAAGGAGATATCTCATGTCGATCAGCATCGCAGCGGTCGTTCGCGAATTCCTCTACAACGGCATGGCCTTGATGGATCCCGGTGTGGCGTTCTCTCCCGATCAGGTGCGGGATCTGTACACCGCCCAGTATCCGGAGCTGACGACGGCCGCCGTCGACGGCCCGCAAATCAAGGGCGAGGTCATGTCCTACACGTTCGTTCGCGCGGCTGGCGCCAAAGGCGCCCATGCGTAAGGACCCTCTGCTCAAAGCCCTGTCCGATCCGGATGGTGGCTTCAACCAACAGGAACCGGCCGAAAGGCCGGTTTTTTTATATGACGAGGAAATGCGGAAATGTTCTTCGATCCTGCACTCCCTGATTCAAGCATCGCAGCTGGCTCAGCCGCGCCCTGGCAACCGCCACGCGCTGCCGCTGCCCGACGTCGACCTGGCGCTGATCTTCTGACGCTTCCGTCCTTCTCGGCGGAGGTGCCGGGGGCGGTGCGGTTGAAGTGGCGTGAAGACGTGCACTTGTCGGAGCTGGTGCTGAAGCATTTCCAGTACGGGCCGCTGCGCGCAGGGGACGTTCATGATCCGGCCGACGCAGGCGACGCGTTCCAGCAGGCGTTTCATGCGTGGGCGCAACGCCAGTATGGGCCTCTTTCCCGGCTCAGATTCAGGCCGCGTCTGTTCGATGCGCATGCGGTTCGTGATGTTCTTGATTGCATCGGTAACGAGAACAACGGGGACGACCCGACGCCGCTGTTCTTCGGGTTCGGCCTTGAAGATGAGTGGGTGTACTCGCTTGAAGGGGCGATCGAGACACTGCGGTCGGTCCACCCGTTGCTCTTCCGGACGGTGATGGCCGAGTTGTACAGCGCATCAGCTCGGACGATGTTCATCCGGACGCCAGACTGGTTCATGTACGAATTTTCGTGCTGGTACTGGGACGGCGATCCGAACATTTCGGACAAGGATGCGGACGAAGCGCTGAAGGAACGCTTCGAGGACGACACCGTAACTCGTTCTGCATATCTGCCGTCGGTTGTTCGGCCACAGCTTTGTCCGGACGACGCCGATCCGTGTGTGTTTAGCGGCGGTAGATGGCGTAATCGACGCGCCCTGACGGGCCCGGAGCTACTTCGGCTCCGCGCTTGCAACACGGGTATGCCACGGCGCGTCTGCACCGAGGTGCTCAAGCTGCGGGCACTCATGCGCCGTAGCCGAACACGAAATCTGTTTCACGTGAGCTACGCCGCAAATCCGGCTTACGCGCTTTGCTCGGTGATCGTCGAGGACAACCAGTTTGTCGGTGACCTTCTCGATTGCCATTTCGACAATGAAGCCCAATCCGGTGATGCGACCACCTACAGCGGATTTTCCCGTTTGGCGTCGACCCCGAAAGCTATCCGCCGCCAGTACGCCGACCTGGCACTGGCGTTCCGAATTATCACTCACCTTGACCGGCTTCTTGCGCTGGTGAGTCATCCCACTTAAAGGAGTTTTCATATGTCTGGTATCTCGGCCGGTCGCACCGGTTCGGATGTCGCGTTGTCGCAAGCGTTGTTGCTCTATACCGGCAAGGACGGTGCGCACTTTGCAACAGCCCACGCTGTCATTGCTGACCGCCAAAGCGGTCGGCCCATCATTGGCGCCGGTCGGCCGCTCGACCGGAAGGTGCTTGTTCAAACGCTTCAGCAGCTCGCGGAGCACGTCGCACCGCGGGCGGAGTTTTTGCCTGCAACGGTGCTCGGGGTCTCGCCTGATGCAGTCACGTGGTGGTGTCCGCCAGCGATGCGTCGAGTGTTCTTCGAATGCGAGAGCCTGGGTAAGCGAAGTGCTGTGGTGCCGCATCCGGGGCTGGTGTTCCAGGCCTCGAATCAGGGCTTCCGCGTGTTCGCGGTGGCAGGCAGTGTTCGCCCCGTTCGCGAGACGCCGTTGTTCGAACCGCCTTACTTCAACACGTGGGATGTTGGCGCGATCTGTATCGGCAGCGCACGCGTACCGAAGCGGGTTGATGTCGCGTCGATCGATGGTTGGGAAGCCGGCTTCTTCGACTCGGCGTTCACGCATCCGAACGCCGGCGGCAAACGGATCGAGTACAAGGACGGCGAATACGCATTCTGGCGCGACATGCTCGACGGCAAGTTCGGCGAGACGTTTCCGCTAAACGCGCTTGTGCCGATGAAACGGACGGTCGAGCAGCTGGTGAACGGCCAAATCGGGAGGGGCGCATGAATCCGCTCGATACCGTTCTCCAGCAGTCGTTCCCGTCGGTGATGGTTCCCTCGCGGGAGTCGGTTGCGCCGATGACGCGGTGGGGTGAGCGCCTGCTCATTGCATCGGATGGCGTCTATCTCGAAGTCCTGCGTCCTTGGGTGAACGTGGTGCGTCGCATCGCGCAGTACGAAGTCTCGACAGCTGTCCCGTACGGGAAGGTCGAAGAGACGACGGCGCTCTTGTGCGGGCAGATTCCGGCCGCGCTCGTCGCGGAGTTTCATGCGATGGCTCGGGCGGCATTGCCGAACGAGGTCGGTGCGTGGATCGTCTGGAACAGCGTGACCTTTACCTTCCGCATCGTTGCGTTACCTTTGCTGTCGCACGGGCCAGGGCATCTGGTCTATGAGCGGCCGCGACTGGCAGAAGGCGAATGGTTGGTGGTCGATTGCCATTCCCATGGCGCTGGCCCGGCGTTCTTCTCGCGCACGGACAACAAGGATGACCAGCATGACGTGAAGTTTGCGCTCGTGCTGGGCCATTGCGATCGTACGCCGTCCGTCGCGCTGCGGCTTTGCGCGAAGGGGATCTTCGAGAAGTTCGAGCGCGCGCCCGAGTCGTGGGCGGCCGCGTGGACGATGGAGGTGATGTGATGAGCGAGGTGATCACACACAGTATTCTGGCCGAGATGATCCGCCGGCCGTGGCGCGTCGTCGTGGTTGGAGCCGGCGGGACCGGGAGCGCATTTCTTCCTAGTCTCGCGCGGTTGCATTACGCCATGATCGAGCTCGGCCATCCTGGCGGGATCGAGTGCACGGTGTACGACGACGACACCGTCAGCGAGACAAATGTCGGGCGGCAGGGGTTCTATCCCAATGACGTCGGGCATTACAAGGCGCTGCTGCTCGTGAATCGGCTCAACAACCTGATGGGGACCAACTGGGTTGCGGAGCCGCGGCGCGTCGATTCATCGGTGCGGATCGTCGCCGACATCGTGGTGGGATGCGTCGACTCACGTCGCGCGCGGCACGCCATTGTGCAGGCAGCGAAGCGGGGGAAGTGTCACTACTACCTCGACTGCGGCAATGAGACGGATCGTGGTCAGGTCATTCTCGGGGAGTTTGGCAAGGCCCGGCATGACCGGTTGCCCCACGTGGGCGATCTGTTCCCGGAACTGCTGAACGCTAAGAATGACAAGGGCGACGACACACCGTCCTGCTCAATGGCCGATGCGCTGCGCAAGCAGTCTCTGGTCATCAATCAGGCGATCTCGGTGCAGGCCTACAACCTGCTCTGGACGCTGTATCGGACGGGATCGCTGAAGTATTCCGGCAGCTTTGTGAACCTGGAGACGGGGCGCACAAGCCCGATACCGATCGATCCTGCCGCGTGGGCGCGCTTCGGCTACGACGCGCCCGCGCCGAAAAAGCCGAATGCTCGCAAGAGCCGGAAGCCGACTGCAACAGATTGACTTGGCCGCCTCATTTCGAGGCGGCTTTTCTTTTACCCAGCGGGTGGCTGCCCGGTGGGGCGGCGCGCGCAACATTGGAGCAAACATGAAGGATGTTCGGGATACAGCGAAAGCGGTTCGCGATGCTGACTTGCCGCATGCAGTAATCCGGTTCAAACGTTCAGTTCAGTTTCCACGGTTCAGCATGGCCAAAGGCGAACGGTGGGGGGGCGCCGTCTACGGTAAGACAGCGGACCGAATCGCTGTGATCAAAGCGGGAGATCGGTTCGATTTCGCGGGCGGCAAGTGTCTTGCGATCGACGTCGAAATCATCTACGAAGGACCTGGCAACCTCGATTTCAGTCGGGGCGCAGGATACATCTAGTCTTACTGCGTCACGAAAGTGGCGCGTCGCTGGCACGCCCGCAACAAGGGCATAACTCCATACGGGCGAGCAGATGATAGCTCCGGCATGACGCAGGTTTTTGACCGAAGTCCGCACATAACGCTGCGCGCGCAGGACTGCCGCGTGGGACGTAAACGCCGGGAACGGCAGGTAATTTTGCGACGAAGCTTTTTTCTGCGGCCGGACTATTCGGCGATGAGGCGGTCGGTCATTACGAAGCCGTAAGCGACGATACTAAAGCTTGCGTGATGATGAACCCTCGCTAGCCGCGCCCTTCGTAGTGCCCCAGACCGAAGTTCTGCTTCGAGTCCTGACAGTTACGCGCGATGTGCGAGCGCTGATGGACAACGCGAGCCAGCACGTCGATGGGCATATTCTCGGGCAGTGTCAACAGATAGTGTCCGCCCGAGGATCTCCGCGATAGCGGGTGCGCTCGATATCGCCAAAGCTGCAGGGCTATGAGGGCATCGAGCGGTCTCGAATGGTCGGAAGGGACCGGGACGGTCCCTCGCGACGATCTTGTCAGCTGACCTGCTTGTGTTTCGTCAGATCGACGCTCATGTCGGTCTGCCCATCGCAACCGAAAAGTTGAAGCATTGGAAACCGCGCGGATAGACTCTTTCGCAGATTCTTTGCGAAATTGTAGCCATCGCATATGTCCATGTAGAGCTTTCCTTTCCAGTCGCCTTGCACCATTCTGATCAGCGCGTCAGAAAATTGCTGGGCGGTGAAGTCGGTGAATGAGTCGTCTTCTTCCCCAAACACCAGCGGCGTGCCATGCGCGGTGACCACCAGAATGTCGTCACCGGTCAAAGGCCCGAAGACCTGTTGGAGGGCTGCGCGGCGACATCCGCTATAGCGACGTTCAGCCTTGAATTTCTTGGCTGCTTCGGTTACTTCTTCGTCGTCGCGACACCAGCAAAGTAATGTTGTGCTCATGGAAAACTCCTTAAATCGGTTTGATTGATGAGAAGCGGCACCGTCGCGGGTGTTCAGCCATCAGAAGGCGGCGGCGCGGTACCGATTCGCGCCGGCCAGGGGCAATTCCAACTAGATGCCGACTTTGGGGAGGGCACTATGCATCGGGCTGCATCGAGAAGGTTTGGCTAAGCGTCGTGCCACCGATCTTCACAGTCCGATTTGGCACGAGAGGCATGCCGCGCTTGTCCCCGGATGTCCGCCACCATTCCCAGGCGAGACCCGTACAGCCCTCCGCCTTGATGTCGATCATCCGCGCGTTACCGCGAAGCGGGATCTCCGTTGCGAAGGGTGCGGTTCGGTCACGACCGCTTCCGTCCCACGTTACCCGACGGGTGACCTTGGAGCCGTTGTCGTAGCTGATTTCGTCCCACGACACCGTAAAGCGAGCGACATAGCCACCGGTATGCTCGAATTTGATCTGCCCGCCGGAATAGCACTCCGTCTTCTCGGCGACATACTCGGTCTTGCCATGCACGCCGGCGGACATGCCATCCTTCAGGTAGACGGTGGTGTAGTTCAGAGGCGCGGCCGGGTTGGCCGGCGAAAGCTTCGTATTCTCGAAGATGATCTTGTTGATCTTTTGTGCATCCTCCACGCCCGCCAGACTCAGGCCCGAGTAGATTGCTTCCGACCCGCCGAGCGCAACGAGGCTCACGTTGATTTGGCTGAGCTTCGCTTTGTACTCCGTGGAGCCGCGGGTGTCTGTTTGAACACCGTTGGCCGTGACGCTGGCCTTCACCGTCGCTTCGAGCTCAGTCGAGGACAATGACGACTCGAACTTGAGAAAGATCTGGCGCCCATATTGCACGTTCTTGACCAGCAACGGCGGGTGAGTGGCACTGACACCCGCCTGCGACAGATCATCCCACGACGTTTCCTCGTCGAAGACGTCCGCGGGGGCACGCGGCCGTTCAACGGACACCGTGTAGAAAATCTGCTTGAACTGAACGAGATAGACCGACTTCTTCTCGACGCTCTTGCGAGAGAAGTCGATCCCCATCTTCTGCTTCAGATAGGTCACGTCGCAGCCGAACTTGAGCGCGAGCTCGTTCTCGTCGTAGACGAGGCTGCTGCGGTACTGAAAGTTTGCTGGCAGGCTCCACTCGCCGCCGTGACTGCCAAACCATTTCGCCAGGACGGCGTTGATCCCGGCCTGTACGTTGGCATATGTCGGCACGGTCGTGAACGAGCCGTCGCTGGTACCCGGCAGGTTGATGGTGAAATTGAGCGGGGCTTTCTTGCACGCGAGCTCCTGTGGCTTGCCGTCGAGCAGATCGTTGCTGGCAAAGAGCAACGCCCCCGGATAGGTGACGTCGTCGTAGGCACTCGGAACGGCGATGTCGAAATTCGCGTCGTAGCTGCATTTTTCGCGCGTTACGACCAGATAGGTGGATCCGTCGAAGCGGTCTTCTGCAGGGTGATCGATGTTGGCAATCCGCGTCCCGTTGAAAACCATCACGGTCCTCGGATCGTATTTGAGGGCGGCGATCTTCTCGTTGATCGATTCACGGTTACTTGTCACGGTGGTATTCATTTGTTGCTCCGGTTTGTTTGAATTAGGAACGCCGGTGGAATTCATGAATATGTAAATCTCCCGTCGGCGTTTTGAAACAACAGACGGTACTGCGATGCCAGATTAGGATCGAATTGCTGGGCTAGTCGATGCCACATTTTGCGTATTGAGATGCAACCCAGGCGACCAGGGTACGAGTTGAGCTAAATCCCATTTTTTGACGTAGGCGCTCTCTATGCTTGTCGACAGTCCGTGGGCTTATGCCGATCACTCGAGCGATGCATTTGCTGCTCCCGCCCAGGCAGAGCAGTTCTAAAACGCGAATCTCGGCTGGGCTCAGGCCGAGCGATGCGAGTCCAAGTCTCGCGATCCAGCCTGACGGTGCTGGGACACCAAGAAACGGAACACCGGTCGAAGTGGTGCCCGCTTTCAACATCGCGCGGCTGACGTGGCGGCGTGACGTGCCGAGACCGATGCCGAGTCGCGCAGCGATCTCGGAGTTGCTGAGCCCCCGACGTAGTAGTTCAAGAACTTCGGCTTCCCGCGGCGTGAGTGGCATCAGTTCTGACGCTCGGACCGGTCGATTACCAAAGTTGGGGAGCACATTGAATGTGCGCTTGCCACCGGCTTTTCGAAAATCGAGAGCGACCGGCGTGGTGCGTCATCGGGATATTTGACGCTGAATCTTGCTTCGCATGAAACCCGCAACCTTCGGATGCACGATCGCACGCTATTCTAGGCAGACTGCATTGTTCTGATACCAGCGCCTCCCGAGGGATCGGGCAGGCGCTTTCTTTTCGTCCAGAGGAAAGCGGGGCGGTTTTCCCGATGATTTCGCTTACCGGCGCACGGCCACGCCCCTAAACTGGATCTACTTCTCGCGCATTTGCGCATCGACCTAACCGTACCGACTCAATCGGCACGTTCCTACGTTTCAACCCGTTCGGGAGTCCATCCCGTCAGGATCAGGCTCCCTCACTCAACTTGGAGCCTTCTTGAACACTTACCAACTTGCCGCACGCGGCCAAACGAATGGCTGGAACCCCACGTGCAACGACGTGAACACGCGTAACGCCTTCCAGATGCTCCCGATCGAAGTCGCGGCGCAAGCGGAGGACGTTGACGAGTTTCGCGCGATCATGAACAACCCGGCATTTGATCCGATCGGTGCACGGCCCCGCTTCTTCGCAGAGGTGGGTCGTAACGACCTGGATGACGAAGCCAATGCGCGCTACCAGCGCCTCGTCCCGTTGCTCGACGAATATCGTCGACGCTTCCACTGATCGGTTCCCGCCGGTCCGCAATTCGTGAGCGTGCGGTCCAACGCACGTATGTAGTCGGGTAGGCGCTGTCACCTACCCATTTCTCCCGCTAGGGCAACTGCCCTATCGGGCCGGTTGCCATTTCCTTCAAGAGGCAACCCGCATGTTCAAGCTCTTTATCTCAATCGTGGTTCTGTCCTGCCTGACCGCGTGCGCGTCGGTTGACTTCGGTTCGCCGGACATCTACCAGCGCTACGACGTCCAGCACGCAGGCTCCATTGAACAGGCCACCGTCATCAGCGTCCGCGGCGTCACGATGGACAGCGGATCCGACAACACGGGTCTGTCGTCGCTGCTCAGCGCAGGCGTGAGCGCCTTCCTCGGCTCCCGCACGATCGGTGGCGGTAATGGCCGCTATATCGCTGGTGCCATCGCCGGCGCGGGCGCCGGGTTTATCACGCAGAAGGTATCGGCGGTCCTGCAGCGTCACGCAGGCGTCGAGATCGTTGTCCGTACCGGCGCCGGCCGAGTGCTGGTCGTCGTGCAATCGGACGACCAGCGCTTCACCACGGGCGACCGGGTGATGCTGGTCAGCAGCAATTCGGGGCTGCGCGTCACGCGCTGAGCCCATTTTCAGTTCCGGCGATCGCCGGCTTTCCCATGCATAGCGAGGCACTCCGAAAGGGGGCCTCGCTTTTTTCTTTTCGAGGTTGTGATGTTGAAAGTACCGAAGATGTTCTACGCCGATCGGCGTAGTGCTGGCGCGGCGTCGGACGCCGCCCTGACCCACCAGGCGACGCAAATGCTTCGGCGCGTCGCGATCGACCTCCGGCTGCGCCGTAGTGACCATGAAATCGTCGCGGAACCGGCTCGACGGGGCCGTGGCTGTCGTGTCACGTTGCGCACGCCAGCGATGATGCTCGAGGTGGCCGACTCGCCGAGCCGGCGAGCGGTTGCCGTCGACTTCCGCACCCGGCGCGGCCGCTCGGATCTCTCCGGCGGTGGCGACAACGCCGTTTCGCTAGACCAGTTGGCGTCGAAGGATGGCTACGATGAATTCCTGAGCGGGCTGCGGCTCGCTGACGGTTTGGATCACGAGCGGCGATAGGAGGTCGAATGGAAATCGTCGATCTCGTTGTCGAGTATCCGTCGGGTCTGTCGATTAGCGATCGTGCGACGTATGTCGCGGATCTGAAGATCGTGCACCCCTCGATGCGTCTTGCCATGATCCTACTGGAACTCGACGCCACGGAAGCGCCGCCTACCGCGTTCGCGGTGTTCGATGGCGGGGAGGTAGAACTGGAGGCCCAACTCGACGGTACGTTTCAGGTGACCGGCGAGGTGCCGGAGACCGTGCTCGTGGAGACCGGGTTTATCGCCACGCTGCTGGCACGCGCTTGGACCAAGGACCAGCGTCAGCAGTTTGGAAGGTTTGCCCACACGCTGTCGGCGGCATCGCTCGTTGGCGCGATAGGTTACTGGCACTCAACGGACGACTGGAATCTCCATGCGAGCCTGAGCGTCGCGTTTCTGATCGTTGCCTGTGTGATATTGTTTGTTCAAGGTATGAAGTCCATGAACGGAGAGTGACTATGGGTTTCGCAATTTTTGCATTGGCCATGGCGTTGATAGTGAGCGCCTATGGCAACTACATGAGCAATCGCGGTCTGAAAGCTGACCGTGCACGTCGCCACGCACGCTTGCATCGCGTTCCGCGCTACTGACTTAGGCCCGCTTGAGCGGGTCTTCAAAACCATCTAAGGCCGCCCCCACACCGGGGCGGCCTTTTGCTTTTTGGGAGTTCCGATGCACCAAGTACTGGATCTACCGGTCGTGCGGGTGAACAGTCCGTTCGACCCCGTGGGCAGGACCGTCGCTGCGGTTGTCGAGCAGATCGAATTGGCCCTGCGTAAGACTGAGATCGAGCCCGAATGGGTGTCGCTGGCCAACCATTTCGCAGATCCCAATGAAGCGGTCTACGGCCTCAAGCCAACGTCCAATTGGCCTGATGCCGGCGGGCGGCGGCGGCGCGTGAGTCTGTCGGTCGAGCGCGGCTCATCGGAAGGCTGGATCGTGCAGGTCGACTTCGTTAGCTTCCATGAAGCGGGCGAGGGCGGACACTGGACCAGCCAGCCGGTCATGCGCATCAAGACGCTGTCCCGCTCTCAGGCGTGGGCGGTCGCAGCGGTCGTGTCGCGCATGCTCGATATCGACTAAACCGAGTTTCTTTCCCTTCCCGATCTGGGGCGACTGCCCCGATGGGTGGTCGCCCCTTCTTCAAGGACACCATCCATGTACGCAATCCACATTCCGGGCGAGACCATCCTTGCCGACACGCTGGCCCAAGTCTTCCATATCTTCTTCCACGACGCGCGCATGAGCGCGTACGAGACACGCGATTTCTCGCTGACGAAATCGGGCGTCCCCCTGCCGATCCTGCGGTACAACGGGATTCTGACGGTCCGGCAGCAAGGCTCGGCCGAATCCATCTTCAATGCGATGTTCGAGGAGATTCGCGACCAGTGGTTCACAGCCGGTGGGGCCATGCGGCAGGTCTGGCAGGTCACCCGCAAGCAGTGGGAGGTCTTCAGGTTTGTCTTCAACCTCGGCATCAAGCCGGCCTGGATGCTGTCGGGCGAGCAACTCGAGGCCGAAGTCGAAGCCGCTCGCGCGATGGGCGTTAGATTTTCCCTGTCCGAAGTTTGTCGACGTGCATCCGACGATATGTTCGGCTTTGGCTCAGAGGGGCCGCGATCTATGTCTGGTACCGTCAACGGCCGGCACGAAGTTCACGTGGTTCAGGCGCTGTTGCTCGACAAGCCGATTCCCGACGCGGTGCTGGACCCATACCGCGCGGATCCGAAGCTGTTCGGTTTCGATCTGGAGTGGGCGGCGGCGGTGCTCAATGTACCGGTGCTGCGTAACGCGTTGCCGTACGACGTATTGCGCGCGGCGATTCGGATCATGCACGACGAGAAGCGAGTGATCGACGGCCAACTCGGTGCCGATCTGGTCGCGGCGTTGCGCGAGCTGTTGGCAACGGCAACGTCGGTGCAAGTCGACGACCGTCTCTACGAGGCGGGCGTCGTCGGCCGGCTGGCCCTTCCGGACACTTACCAGCAGCCAGTCGATCTCGGCACGCCGGTATCGCCCCTTGCCGAGCGGCTCAGGACCATCGTCGCGAAGAAGATCCTTGAGCGCGAGCTGAAAGCGATCGAAACGGATTTCGGAGATGGCAAGCTCTCGACGCGAAAGCGTGCATTGAAACTGGAAATCGCGACGTTGGGGCCGGGCCGGTACACGTTCCACTGGCCCAACGAGTTTGCGACAGCGGTTGAGTTGCGCGACATGCCCAAGCTATTGCAGGTGCTGGACCATCCGGATGGCCAGAACGAGTCGAGCAAGCAGGTGATTTGCGAGGCGTTCGGTGTGTCGCTTCGTGGGTTGAACTCGAAAGGCCGCCGGCGCGTGATTTTCGCGTGTTGCGGTTACGACGAGGCCGCTCAGGCGAAATGGGAAGCGGAGCGCGAAGTGAAGCGTGCTCATGACAAAGCACACGAAGCAGCGAATGACGCGAAGGAACGTGCGTCGCGGGTGCATTACCAATGCCCGGACCGGACGATCATCACCGGTGCCGAGCACGTGGAGCGAGCCGTAGCCGCGGGTTTCTCGGAAATTCGCAGCTACCGGCGCGGTGCGTCGACCCGTTACGCGATGGTGAATCCCACGTCCCGCGAAGCGCGCAACCTCCGTGCGAACGATGGAACGCTGCAGTACGCACGTTCGCTCCTGGAGCCGCTTGCGGCGTGACTACTTCCTGGCCGCCGAAAGGCGGCCAGGCGCACACGAGGTGTTGACCATGCGATTTGATCGATCCGTGCGTTACGAGGATTACATCTGGACGCGTCGTAAGGAACTGGCGTTCCTGAATCGGCACAAGCGAGTCGCGCATAAGCTGGAGCGCGACTATCCACTGTTCGCCGACCAACTCGCGCCTGCGGCCGAGACGGACATCGATGCCGAGAAGGCGTTGCGCATCGACAGGGCCCGGAAGAGCGAGCAAAGAATGCGCGACCTCGACGCAAGTCAATGGCGCGCAGGTCGTGCGTCGTACTTCGCGTGCGATCGGGAGACGCGCGTACGGATCATGGCGGAGTGGCGAGCGTGGACGGGGCCGGCGAAGCCTCTGTACTTTATCTACGTCGTCGAGAAGCACAATGGGGTTGGCGACGAGCGCACGCGCAGAATGCGTGCACGCGACGCCGAACTCCGCGAGCAGCTTCTGCCGATGTCAGATGCCCAAGGCGACCTGCTTCGCACATGAGCGGTCTTCCGTCAGTCGATATTGAACAACCGGCGCCTCGTGCGCCGGTTTTTTTTCGTCCATTCGCGGCGTGGCAGATCCAAAGCCGCTCGCTTTTCCCGACCTTTCCGGCCGGCGTGTGGCGCCGGGACGCCTACACTGGCTTTACTTACCGCGTCATCGACGCATCGAACCCGCCGCGAAGCGGCCTTTTCCTGCCCCAGGGGATCACGTCCCGCAGGGCGTTGTTCACGGGGCGACACTTTCTAGGTCACCCATGAAACTACTCGACGTATCGACCCGCCTACCACCGGACGTCGTCTCGATCGCTGAGATCGAAGGCGCGATTAACGTCTGGCGCAATCGCTCGTCGGCGCCGAACGGCCCCGACGAGCTGCTCGTACTTTGCCCGGAAGCCCGCGTGCTCGCGGACGTCTACGGCGTGATGATCGTGACGCGCGCGAAAAGCGTGCCGCGGTCATCGTTGACGGAAAAACAGGCCGCCGCGCTCGCGCGCGCGCACGCCTAAGCATCAAACAGCGTCTTCGGACGCATCGACACGCCGTATCACGGCATCTCCAATTGCCCCGCAGGGTCACGTCCCTGCCGGGCGCGATTCCGTGGGGCTTTCTTTTTCAAGGAACCCCATGAAACTCTCCCCCGCGCAGCTCACCGAGCTGCTCAGCATCTACATTCCGAAGCGCTTCCCGGTGCTGATTAGTGGCCGACCTGGCATCGGCAAATCCGACATCGTTGAAGCTGCTGCGGCCGCGACCGACCACGATCTGCTCATCAGCCATCCGGTGGTCGAAGACCCGACGGACTCGAAGGGCCTGCCGTTCCCATCCTCCGATGGCGAACGTGCGCGCTTCCTACCGTTCGGCGATCTCGAGCGCGCTTTGAGCGCGCGCCGGCCGCTGCTCTGGTTTCTCGACGATCTTGGCCAGGCGTCGCCGGCCGTGCAGGCCGCCAAGATGCAATTGCTGCTTGCCCGTCGCATCGGCGAGCACAAGCTGCCAGAACACGTCACGTTCGTGGCCGCTACCAACCGGCGCGGCGATAACGCCGGTGTGGCCGGGATTCTCGATCCGGTGATCTCGCGCTTCGCCGCGGTGGTCGAGCTGGAGCCGACGATCAACGACTGGACGCGGTGGGCGGTTGCGCACAACGTGCCGCCGGAGCTGATCGCATTTCTCCGGTTCCGGCCCGATCTGCTGTCGGTTGTTAAGACGAGCCGGGACATCGAGGCATCGCCGAGCCCGCGCAGCTGGGGCTTCGTTGCCAAGGTGTTCCCGTGCGTTCCCGCGCACTTGCTGACCCATGCGGTTAGTGGCGCGGTGGGCGAGGGTGCGGCGACCGAGTTCATCAGCTTCCTCTCGATTTACAGGACGCTGCCGTCGGTCGACGCGATTCTGATGAACCCCGATCTCGGGCCGATTCCGGGCGAGCCGAGCGTGCTGTATGCGCTGACGACGGCGCTTGCCTGCCAGGCCGGCGAAGGCAACGTCGAGCGCGTCCTGAGGTACGCGGATCGCCTCGTCGACGCCGGCCACCGCGAATTCACGGCGGTCCTGGTTCGCGACGCGACCGTGCGCAAGCCGGAGCTGCAGAGCCATCCTGCCTTCGTCCGCGCGCAAGGCGGGGAGATCGGCAAGATCATCCGCGGCGAAGACTGATCGCCACCTTCCTTCCATCGCAGTGCCTGTTGCCACGGCCCGCTCGCGCGCCGTGGCCTTTTTTTCGCCTCATCCATTCACTTTCTATCTGGAGTCATTCCATGAACATCACCGATCTGAAGTCCAAGGTCATGCTGTCGTCCGTCACGATTTCCACGTGGGTCGCCCGTCGCTACGACGGCAAGGTCACCGAGGAGGTCGAGAAGAACCACCACGCGCGCGGTATTGGCCGATTCAACAAGCGGCTGCTGCCCGAGCACGCGCCGAGCTATGCCGAGGTGGTATCGATCGGCAACCGGATCCGTTCCTACTACTACGGCCGGACGCTGAAGTACGACCAACTGGGCGTGCGCCTGCTGCCGACCATGATCTACATGGATGTGGCCGAGCGCATGCGCGCGATGAAGGACGAGTTCGATCTCGCAGTGTCCGTGTTCCTGACGAACTACCTGGATCTGAAGGAACAGGCGCGCGCCGAGATGAACGGCCTGTACAACGAGGCCGACTATCCGTCGCTGGCCGAGCTGTCCGGCAAATTCGGCATCAAGCTGTCGGTGCTGCCATTCCCGGACGCGAGCCAGTTCGGCGTCGATCTGCCGAACGATGTGCTGACGAACCTGCGTACCGAGATCGACCAGCACGTATTCGAGTCGATCAAGACGGCGAACAACGATCTGGTCGGCCGGCTGTACGAGGCCGTGTCGACGATGGCGAACCGTCTGTACGCATCCAGCAACGTTCGGATGGACGTCGCCAACCATGTCCGTGAGCTCTGCGAGCTGTTGCCGAAGCTGAATTTCAGCAACGATCCGAAGCTGGCGCACATTCTCGAGCAGGCCAAGACGCATCTGGCCACACACACCGGCGCGGAACTGAAGGAATCCAACGTGCTGCGTTCGCAAGTCGCTGCCAAGGCGACCGAGATCGAAGGGTTGATGGCGGCCTTCATGGGAGGCGCACCGGCGCCGATCGCGGATCAGGTGACCGATCAGGCGATCCAGCTTCCGCCGCTGCGCTTTGCCGCATGAGGTCGCCATGGACGCGCGACTTTATGAACGCATCGCGAAGCAGCGCACGGCGCTTGTCCTCGACCACCCGTTCATCGGGGCGTTGGCGCTTCGGCTCAAGGTTGTCGAGGATCCGGGCTGCAAAACGTTCTGGACGGACAGCGAATCGCTGGGCTACAACCCGGTGTATGCGGCCGGCCTGAACGACCTGCAGGTTCGCGGCGTGCTTGCCCACGAGGTGTGGCACGTCGCGAACGGGCATTGTTGGCGTCAGGGCTACCGCGAGCACGAGGGTTGGAACGAGGCATGCGATTACGCCGTGAATCCGATCGTGCTCGATGCCGGGCTGCAGTTGCCGCCTGGTGGACTCGTCGACCCGCGCTTCAAGGGACGGTCGGCCGAGGAAATCTACGGTGTGCGGCAGAACGAGGCGCGGCAGAAGGCCCGGCAAGGCGCAGGGAAGCAAGGCGACGGGCAATCGGGTAAGGCAGACGGGAATCAGCCGTCGGCCGATCCCGGCGGCTCTCGTCTGCCTCAACCCGCGAACGGTGCAAACCCACCGTCCGCGGGCGCTGCGCCTGATGCTCAACCCGATGCAGGTCCTTCGTGCGGCGAGGTCCGCCAGTATGCGGGGCCCGACAAGGCGGCGAAGGAAGCCGAGTGGACGGTCGCGGTCCTGCAGGCGGCGAAAGCTGCCCGGGCCGCTGGCAGGCTCGGCGGCGGGCTGCAAGCCGCCGTCGAGCAAGCCGTTGCACCGGTGGTCGATTGGCGCTCGCTCCTGCACCGGTTTGCGCAGGAAGCCGCACCGACCGACTACACGTGGGCGCAGCCGAATCGCCGCTACCTTCACGCCGGGTTGTATCTGCCGTCGTTGAATGAGCCGGCGGTAGGCGACGCGGTGTTCGTGCGCGACGCCAGCGGGTCGGTGTGGGACGCGACGCAGGCGCAGTTTGCCGCCGAGATCGAGTCCATGTTCGATGCGGTTCGGCCTCGACGTCTGGTTGTCATGGACTGCGACACGCGCGTCACGCAGGTGCAGGTGTTCGAGAGAGGCGAACCGGTCGACCTGGCTCCGTTGAAAGGCGGCGGGGGTACGTCGTTTGTCGACCCCTTCCGTCGCATTTTGGCGGAGGGAATCGATCCCGCGTTTCTCGTCTACCTGACCGATATGGACGGCGCGTTTCCGAAGGAAGCGCCGTCCTATCCGGTGCTTTGGGCGTCGACCACGCCGCTCAAGCGCGCGAGGCGCGCGCCGTTCGGTGAGATGGTCGAGGTCATCTGCTGACTGCGCGATCGCGCTTTCATTCTGTAGCCCGCCCGGTCCCTGTGACCGGGCGTTTTTTTGATTCCTCGTGGATTTCCGTTGACGTCGCTTGCCGACCCATTTCAGCCCCTCGACCCGGCGAAACCTCAACGGCAGCTTCCAAGGTACTCCGGCCTCTCGCTCAACCAAGCAAAACATCCGCGGCGGCTGGGCACCGTTGTTGTCATTCGAGGCCTATTGCGTCCTGCTTTGGACGAGTGACGACACGTTTAACACCGCCGACACGATGCTTGATTCGTCGCCTTCCCCGTCGCGCCTAGGTCGATCCATGTCTCTAAAGCGCGGTGAAATCCCGGGCGCCCCGCGAGGGATGAACGGCGGCCACACGCTCGGCGAGCTTTGCATCGTAGCTCGAGTGCACATGCACACGCTTCTTGTCGGGAAACGCATAGACGTATGCTTTGCGCAGCGCGAGCGATGCCTCATGAAACCCGGATAGGATCAACTTCTGCTTGTTCGGGTAGCTGGCGATGTCGCCTGCCGCGAAGATGCCTGGCCGTGAGCTTTCGTAGTACGACGTATCAACGACGATCCGTCCGGCCTGTACGGCGATCCCCCAGTTGGCGATCGGACCGAGATCCGCAACAAGTCCGTAGAGCACGAGCAATTGATCTGCGTCGAGGCACACCGAGCCACCAATCTTGCGAACCTCGATCGATTCGAGTGTCCCCCCGGGCGCATTCAGCCCAGCAATCGTGCCAACCACGAAATCCATCTCGCCCGCCGCGACCGCCTGCTGTAACCGAGCGATGCTCGAGTCCGTCGCGCTGAAGCCGTTCCGTCGATGAACGAGCGTGACGCGCCGCGCGACCGAGCGCAGCGCCAGCGCCCAGTCGAGCGCCGAGTCGCCACCGCCCGCGACCACGACGGTTTTTCCGGCAAAGCCGTTCACGTCGGAAACGCTGTAATGGATATACCGGCCTTCAAGGAGCGCCGCCTCATCGAGTGCCAGCCGTTGCGGCACAAACTCTCCGTTGCCTGCAGCAATCAAGATCGCCGCGGTGTCAAACGCATACCCTTTGTCGGTGCGAGCAAGCCATCGACCGCCCTCGAGCGGATCCAGCGTCTCAATACGCTGACCGAGATGCATCGGAGGATCGAAGGGCCGGCATTGCTCGACGAGGCGATCGACAAGATCGCGTGCAGTGCACGATGGTATGCCGGGGATATCGTAGATCGGCTTGTCCGGATATAATGCGATGCACTGGCCACCGGGGCGCTCGATCCCGTCAACGATCCGGCACGAGAGGCCGATCACGCCTGCCTCGAACGCAGCGAAAAGGCCCACGGGACCTGCACCGACAATCAGCACGTCGGTTCTTAAAGGACTCGCAAGCGAGGAATTTTCCGGTGATGTCACGTGTCCTCCTCGTGAATGTCATGCGGGCCGCACCATTACGCCTGCTTTTTCCATATCGAGCCGGTACAAACTCGCAACGCCATTACCGCACTCGTCGACTACTCAAAGATTCAAGGAGCACGGCCCAGCCGGCTCCAAGCCATCATCGCAAGTATCTATTTATATCATGGCGTGATATATATGAGTATGTCGACGTGGAGCAAATCCCTCCGATTTCCTCTCGATACAGCGAGAGCGAGTGATCTATGACGCGATGTGACTGCCGCAGCACCTCCGGCGAAATAGATCCGACCCGTTTTCCACATTGCGCCCAATTTTTCGCAGAACGGCCATGGTTGCTAGTGTTGGGGCGCCCGACCAAGACGAACAATGAATGGGGCGCGCGGGTGACCGGATGCTCCGTCTGGAATGCCGTCGGTCTTCAATCGACAGGAACGAAGTGACGGGGAGATAGCGAGCGCGCGCCGGATACGCGATCCGTTCCACAAAGGAGGAACATCGTGAGTGAAACAAGGACGTTTGAAATATTCCGCTACGATCCAGACCGGGATCCCAAGCCGTACATGCAAACTACGAGATCGAGGTGCCCTCTACTGACAGGATGTTGCTGGATGTCCTTGTCCGGCTCAAGGCACGGGACGAGGCGCTCAGCTTTCGGCGTTCGTGCCGTGAAGGCGTGTGCGGCTCGGATGCAATGAACATCAACCGCAAGAACGGGCTCGCCTGCATCGCCAACCTCAACGACCTTCCCCGCCACACGGTCCTGCGTCCGCTGCCCGGGTTGCCGGTCGTTCGCGACCTGATCGTGGACATGACCGCGTCCTTCAAGCAATACCACTCGATCAAGCCCTACCTGATCAACGACACGCCCCCGCCGGAGAGGGAAAGGCGCCAGACGCCCGAGGAACGCGATCAGCTGGACGGTCTGTACGAGTGCATCTTGTGCGCGTGCTGTTCCAGCGCATGTCCCTCGTACTGGTGGAATCCCGATAAATATGTCGGTCCTGCCGGGCTCCTGCAGGCCTATCGCTTTCTGGTCGATTCCTGCGACGAGGGTACGGGTGAGCGGCTGGACAATCTTGACGATCCGTATCGCCTCTTCCGGTGTCGGACGATACTGAACTGTACGGACGTCTGCCCCAAAGGCCTGAATCCGGCCAAGGCGATCGGGGAGATCCGCACCATGCTCGCGCGCCGGACGATCTGAGTGACGCAACCTGACACTGGGATACTGTTATGGCAATGCCACGGGCGACACCGGGGGAATTGATCGACGTTCGACCGCATTCCATCACGCTGTTGCGTTGACCGGTTGAATCCGCAGCCAGACTCGGCAAGCCACGGTCCCGGCGGCCCGTGACCGGCTCAACCCGACCCATTGCTGTCCTTCGCCATACGGTTGCGATTATGACCGACTTAGAGAGCGGAACAGCCATTGCGCCTTAGGGGACAGCGGGGCGCCACTTTGCCGCAATTGCCGTCAATTGCTTAGTGGCGTTTGCAGCCAGATCGAGCGCAGGCGACATAGGCCATTAGAATCTCGCCATATGAAACGTTTTCGGATGGCATTTGTCCATTTCATGCGGCGATCCCGGGGCTCGAAAGGAGTATATCGGTTAGATCCTCTGGCGGAGACCAAAGTCCAGACTTTGCCTTTATGTAGCTCTGGCAGAAAGCGACAATTTTTTCCTTGTCACCGAATTTCAGTTTCTGTTTTTCAATTGCCGTGAGTTGCTCGAACGCGTTTTCCGTAAATCCATAGGTGGATAGAAACAGACCACCGTCCTTCCTCTCCTTGACAATTACTTTTAAAAGCCTCTCGATTGCAGCTGATCCGAATCGTGTTGCTGACCGCCAATGCTTAATCTCGACGTAGTATTCTGCGCGTTTTCCGTTCACCGTACATGTCAAGATTACATCTTTCCCTCCATCCTTTGAGCCGGGCGTGAGCTCAACGCCGAAACCTAAACCATCGAAGACTTCTGCCACTACACGCTCGACGTCCCGCCACTCCAGATGCATCAAAGCAGCCGGTTGGCTCGCAATCAATCGAGCCAACTGACCGCTAAGGTCACGCATCATTACGCGCACTTCAGTTTCAACATCGACGTTATCATTTCGAAGTCGACTAACCCAGCTGCGCAGTCCTTCAATGTCGAGTAGCTCTATACGAAGTGGGAGCTCTCTACCCACCGCATTGCGAGCGGCCTCGGAGAATTCGCCGTTGCTAACAAGCACTACGCGATTGAGATCTTGTAACAGGGCAGCGCCGATCAAAGATTGAACATCGCTCATCGGCACACGACGCGAATTACGGTAGAGCTTCGCTTGAATCCCTACTGTTTCGACCGTCGTCAATGCGCCACTACCTGCGCACCGAGTTGCCTTGAAGTCAATTCCATTGTCTCCGGGGCCACCCGTATGTTCTAGATCGTAGCCTTCGTCTTGTAGTAGAGGCTCAAGAACGCGTCCCAAAATCAATTCTGCGTCGCGTGCATTTAGATTAGGGGCGCGGTGTAGCCGATCGATTGTCGCCTCCAAAACCTCGCATTCTTCTTTGCTGAATTTTCCCACTCCTCACCTCCAGTTCCAATCGTTTGAACGATGTTTTCTCCATCGATTCGATCGATAAGGCTCATGAGCCGCTTTTGAGCCATTCGACGAATTTCTCAGGGTCAATCCTGTTTTGAACAAACGTATTTGCTGTAAGCGTCCCCAGCACGCTCCCATTCTTGACGAATCGAGGAGCCTGTTGGGAAAACTCATTGTACGGTGACAAGGGACTGAACGGGTTACCATAGGTGCCGAACTGATTGAAGATTGATCTTGTCTCGAATTGACTTCCGTGAGGGCCAAACTCGTTGACCATGGACTCGCTGTCAAACGGATTGCGGTTCACCTTCCCTAGCGAGACACCATCAAAAGCAACCAGCGTTGAATCCAGAAGGTGGCTAAAGTCGCCCCTCGCAGATTCCAAGAATGCCTGCGATCGAGGTGGTGATTCCTCGCGGCGTTTTCGCTCAAAAACATCGTAAAAGGGCTGTGGAACCGCTGTCATGCGCAGTCGCTTGAACGGCTTGAACGGCTTCAAAGGCTTAAGTGGCCTCATCCTTCTCGGTAAGGCTGGGCGCGCTGGCGCCAAACGGTTCCTTACCACTCTGTCATCGTTCGTGATCACGCCCATATACTTGCCATGTGGGTCGATTACTTCATTGCCATCCACAATGAACCCCAGCCAATCGCTATTGGGACTCCACAGGTTTCCACCCTGGACAAACGCAACATAATCCCCTGAAGTATTGAAGATGTAGCGGGTGCTCATGCTCAATCCTCACGAACCGAGAAGTAAAGCCCGACGATCATCATGATGACCGCAGGCACGAACAGTCCAACTCCGTACATCTTGGGCGCGTCGCTAGTAAGTAAATTTATGCCAAAGCCCATGAAAACGTTGCTCAGGGTCAAGAGTGCTGCACCCATTCTAGCGTCCGACTTCTTCTGCTTGTAGCCGTCAACGTAAGTCGACAAAGTGTTCCGTTCGTTCTTCAGCGCGGTGTTCTCTTCCTGCATCTGCTTGTAGTAGTGCAGGAGCATTGTGATGGCAACTTTATTTCCCTTGATCTCGTCTACCGACAGACCCGCCAACTGATCGACAGACAAACCCAAAAAGGCAGGCGGCTGCCCGGTAGCAGCTGCCTGGGCAGCTGCACCTTGCATTGCTGCGCCTCCCTGCGGCGCGCTTCCCGTGCCAGCAGTGTTTGGATTCGAGCCATTCATATTGTCCGCTTCCTGGAAAAAGTCGTGCCGTCGTTATCAAAGGCCAGTGCTTGCGAGGCGACAGTATACGGCGCTTCCAATCCACTCCTACGTCTCACGAGTCGTGCCCGCGTGCTAGACGTCCGGCGAACGGGACAGGGTTAAACGTCCGATGTCTGCTGCGGAAAGGCCGCTCGAGTGTCAGCCGGCGTGCGCAGGCGCATGACAGCAAATGGCCGTACGCCGACGTTCCTCCCCGGTGTTTCCCCGGAAATCCGCGATGAACCGCCTTTTTGTCCGTTCGAACCGCGTAACAGGTCGGTGCTTGACGTTGTGGGCGAAAGCTATAGGTTTTTCTGGAGCTTTCTCGGTTAGCCCCCTCAACCGGTTGACGCGAACGCAGGCCTGAACAGTCGCAAACGCGGCCGTTTGGGGTGCGACGAAAGCTGCTGAATTTCGCCGTTCTTTCGGTCCGCCGGCGGCGCGCGCAGCTTGAACAATAGCTGCATGTCCGAAATTGCCCAGAATCCGCCAATCCCGAATCAGGCGCCAGTCGAACGTCCGGTGGCTGATGTGCCGGCGTCTCGCCCGAGCGCGCAGATCACTGCGGAAGAGTTGCTCAAGGTCCGTCCGCTCGAAGACAACGCGGTGAAGCTGTTCTTCGCGTCGCTCGACCAACTGACCGGTCCGCTTGAGGCGCCCGACGTTGCCGAAATCATGATCAACGATTACGACAACGTCTGGATCGAGCGGCGAGGTGAGATGCACAAGCTGGACCTGCGCTTCAATCCCGCGAAGCTGCAGGGCGCCATTCTGTCGCTCGCGTCGTCGGTCGAAAAGTCCGCGAAAGCTGGTACTGCGCAGGGGATCATCAACGGCGGCCACAAGAATCTCCGGATCGCCTCCGTGATGCGGCCGACCGCGATTGACGGGCATGCGCTTGCGATCCGGAAACATCGGGAATCCAACCTGTCGTTGTCGGACTACGTCGGCATGGGCGCGTTCTCGCTCGTTCACGCGCGCCGCGAGGTCGAGCGCGCGATCTTTCCGCCAGATGCGCATGACGAGGCCCTGGGAGAAGCATTCCGGGCGCTGGTTCGATCGCGAGCGAACGTTCTCGTTGCCGGCGGCACGTCGACCGGCAAGACGACGTTCCTGAACGCGCTGAATGCGGAGATTCCGCCAGAGGAGCGTGTCATCACGATCGAAGACACGATGGAACTCAAGCTGTCAGCGCCGAATCGTGTGCGGCTGCTGTCGAACCCCGACAAGGGCGTGACCACGCAGGTCCTCGTCGCCCTGTGTCTGCGCTTCCGGCCCGACCGAATCATCGTCGGTGAGGTTCGGGGGGGCGAAGCCTACGACTTTATTCAGGCACTGAGCACCGGCCACGACGGTGGCATGGGCTCGATCCACTCGAACGATGCGCGCGGCGCGCTGAGTCGTCTCGAGAGCCTGGCGATGCTCGGTATCCCCACGGGGAGCCGCTGGGAGCTTGCCGACATGCGCAAGGCCATCGCGGATTGCTTTCACTACGTCGTGCACCTGCGTCGCACGGGCGAGCTCCGCCACGTGTCGGAAGTGCTCGCCATCAAGGGTTTCAAAAACGGGGACTACGTCCTCGAGCGCGTTTTCTAACCATACGGGGTTACCTATGAAGAAGTTGTTCAATGCTTTTGCTCATTCGGCGCTCGCCAAAATTGTCGGCGCCTTCCTTCGGCCGGCGACCGCCAAAGTACGCAGCGCTGCGCAGTACCTGTTCGGTCGCGGCCAGATCCGCTCCACGTTGATCGCAGCTGCGATCGCGTTTGCCACGCCGGCGGCGCATGCAGTGGATCTGAGCGATCTCGGCAACGCGGCGTCGATGATCTGTCTGATTCAGGGTTATGTGAGCGGCCCGGTGCTGTTCTGTATCGGCATCGTGGTGATCATCATGGCCGCGATCATGATCGCGAACTCCGAGAGCAACATCGTCAAGTTTCTCGCGACCGTCTTCATCGGCCTCGGTGTCGCGGCGTGTGCGATTCCGATCGTGAAGAACCGCATGCACATCGACTACACCTGTGCGTAAGCCGAAAAAGGTCAGCCGTTCGCTGTCGCTGCCCCGCCAGCTGGGCGGGGCGGAGCGCGGACTCGCCATCGCGAACGGGACGATCACGACGCTGCTCTGCTACAGCGCGATGACGCCCGCGTTCCTGGTCGTCGGAATTGGCATCCATTGGGTGCTCCGATGGCTGTCGTCGACCGATCCGTGGTGGAAGGAGGTGCTCATCGTCTACAACCGCTATCCGGACGTGCACGAGCCACTCCCCACGACGAAGTTTTCGGTTCGCTTTAAGCGTCCCTACGGATTCGATCAGGATCTGCAATGTTGAATTCGAAAATCAAGCGCGGCCCGGTGCAGGAGATCGCGCCGTGGGCGACGATGGTCACCCCGGAGCTGATCCTGGACAAGGATGGGTCGTTGCTGACGGTATTCACGTTCGACGGGATCGACGCCGACTCGCCGAACAAAGCTGACATATCGGCAGCGCGAGACAGCCTCGATCATGCGTGCAAGAACTTCGACCACCGGGTCACGGCGTGGTGGCGACTGTCGCATCGGCGTGTCCGTGGGGAAATACAGGGGGGATTCTCGTCCCGGATCGACGAGCGCATCGATGCCATCAACCGCGCGCATGTCGGCAGCGGCAAGTTCTTTCGCAACACCCATTCGCTGGCGCTCGCTTACACGCCCGAAACAGGGATCAACAAGATCTTCGAGAAGGTCGCGTACCACATGACGGTCGGCGGCAAGTCGGTGCCGATCGCTCTGTGGGAAACCCTCCGGGACGTGCTTTTTGCGCGCAGTGCCTTCGCGTTCGACATGGAGCGGATCACGTCGGACATCAAGCGGTTCGAGGGGGTAATCGACGCTTTCAAGGGGGGCGTGACGCGTCTCAAGATGAAGCGTCTGCAACTGCAGAATGCCATGGCGTTCCTGCACCAGACGGCGAACCCTTCCGTTCCGCCGCGCCGCGTCCGCTACCCGGTCACGATGCTTGACACCCATTTGACCGAGACGTTCGTGACGTACGGCACGGAACATCTGATGTTCGAGTCAGCGTACGGAAAACGGTACGCGAAAATCGTGTCCGTGAAGGAATGGATGGGGTTTCAGGAGGCCGCACTGGATGTCTTGGCGGACGTCGACGCAGAGCTCGACATCTGTGTGATGTTCCGCTTCCTGTCGACCCACAAGGCGCGGGTCTACATCGAGAAGATGCGCAAGTTCTACAAGGTCGCGGCGTTCAACCCGCTTGCGATCCTGAAGAGTTTCTTCTCGAAGGATGAAAAGCAGGAAGCGGAAAAGAACGACAAGGGGCGTGAAATCCTCGCCGAAGAGGCCGAGAACGCACTCGCGAAGCTGGTGGCCGATGGGACGCAGTATGGGTTCGCCAACATCTCGGTGGTCGTCTATGGGGACACGGTCGAGGAGTGCGACGACAACGCGCGTGAAGTCGTCGGCCGCATCGGCAATGCGGGGTTCGGCGTCATCCTTGAGACCCGCAACATCCCGGCGGCATGGGCGACCACGTTGCCCGGACGGTGGGATCAGCAAAAGCGCCTGCAATTCGTCGAAACACCGTGCGTTTCCGACATTGCGCCGTTGCGCGGGGTCGAGGAAGGCAGTCCGGTCAACCAATGGCTGACCCAACAGACCGGCGAGCAGACGGGGCCGCTTACCGTTCTGCCCACGCGTCATCGAACGCTGCAGCGCGTGACGCTGCACCAACCGGGCGGCAAGTCGCACACGCTCGTGGTCGGGCCGATCGGGGCGGGCAAGACGATCTTCCTGAACTTTCTCGTGTCGCAGTCCGGGCGCCACAACCCGCGCCGGATCAAGTTCGACAAGAATCGGTCGACGCGGATTCCTACCGTGATGGCGAACGGTCGCTTTGTCGATGCGACAGGCCGGTTCGGCGCGGCCACGCCGGTCAATCCGCTTTCGCTGCTGGCGGACAAGCGGCACTGGACCTATGTGGCGGAATGGGTGCAGATGGCGATCGAGGATGAGGACTTCCACTGCACGCCGCAGCAGCAGACCGATATCTATCAGGCTGTCGCGACGCTCGGCGGCGGCGAGTACGACCGCGAACTCTGGACGTTGTCGATGCTGAACACGTTGTTGCCGATGGAGCTGCGTGAGCGGCTTCAGATCTGGACGCAGGGCGAGAAGAACGGCCGCTTCTTCGATCACGTCGAGGATGCGTTCTCGCTGTCGGACGATATCGCGATCGAGATGGGTGACCTGTTCGAGAAGTACCCGGTCGCCGCCGCGCTGTTCATGGACTATGCGTTCTATCGCATCTCGCAATGGCTGGACGGGAAGCGCTTCACGATCATTGAAGTCGAAGAGTGCGGCTTCTTCTTCCAGTATGAACGCTTCTATGCCCGCCTGGAACTGTGGGCCGTCACGATCCGCGGCTTGAACGGGACCCTCGTGATGGCGACCCAGTCGCTCGGGCAGCTTGCCCGCGTGAAGAACTTCGAGATTCTGAAGGAGAACATCCCGAACTTCTTCTTCCTGCCGAACCGGGACGCACGCAACAACAAGCACCTGTATCGGGATGTGTTCGGCCTGACCGACGACCTGATCGACATGATTGCCGACGCGGTACCGAACCGCGATTACCTGTGGGTGACGCCTGACCACGCACGGATGCTCCAGGCGCAATTCCCGAAAGAAGCCCTCGCCGTGTTGCGCGCCGACGGCGCCGCCCAACGGGTGCTCGACAAACACCACGACTCTGGCTCGCCGCACTGGCGTGAAGAGTACCTCCAAGAAATGTTGACTCTCGACTGATAGGTGATCCCTTGAAAATGCGCCTCCTCCGTGCCGCCATCGTCGCAGCCTCCCTTTTCTCGGCCCAGCATGCTTCGGCCATGATCGTGTTCGACCCGACCAACTTCGCGCAGAACATCATTACTGCCGCGAAGGCGGTGCGTGGTGAGATCTACCAGAACACCAACATCATCTACCAGTACCAGATGATGGCGAACCAGCTGCTGCAGGCGAAGAATCTCGATCCAGCCGCGTGGAAGGCTGCGTATGACCAGATCAGCGGCGACATCAACAAAGTGAAGAATCTGGTCGGCACCCTCAACGGCCTGTACGGTGACCTCAAGCAGGGTGGCCAATGGGTTTCGCAGGTGCAGACGTTGGTGAGCCGTTCTGGCAAGACCAATGAGCAGTGGTTCGCCGACATGAACACGCTGTATCAGCAGAACGACAAGGTGGTGCGCAACCTGTTCCAGATGGGATCGGACATCATGCAGCACACGAACGATCTGGCGAAGCGCAGACAAGAGTTGCAGTCTCAACTGTCGTTGTCGCCGACCGCGCAGGCGACGGCGGAGATTACGACGCACTATCTCGACATCGTGACGAGCCAGAACGCCGACATTCTTCAACTCAACGCGGCGAAGGCGCAACGCGACTCGCAGAAAGATGCGCAGCAGGTTGAAGACGACAAGGAGAAGGCGGCTGACGCGAACCGCTTCATTTCGAAGCAGCAGGCCGAGCGGTCCGCATATGGGTTCTGAGGCGGCAATGGCAAACGATTCTGCGAAGTGGCTGCGCCGCGGTGCCGTGGCCGTGCTCGTGGTGATGCTGGTCGGGGTCGTCGCGGCTTCGAGCGCGTACGCCGCCGATTGGCCGCCGATCACCACGGGATGGAGCTCGAGCTACCAACCGGGCGAGGTGGCCAAGGGTGCAATGGCAGCGATCGAGGAGATCGCGAAGATCATGAAGGATCTGATCGACCTCGCGGTGACGCTGAGTCAACCGCTCGATCAGTACGCGAACAAGATGGCTGGCGGGCTGGCAGGCATCACGATCGCACTCGCAGGCGTTCGGTATGCCGCAACCAGGGATCCCGTGGCGGCGTGGCAGTCGCTGCTTGAGGACCTGGCGATTCTCGGCATCTTCGGTTCGATCTTCCTGATGTACGCCACCTGGGCGCCCGGGTTCTATAAATGGTTTAACGACATGGCGGTCGCGGTGTCCGGCACCGATGCACAGTCGCTTCCGTCCGCGATGGTCAAATCGGCGGGTTCGATCTTCGATGCGGTTATCGAGGCTTTCCAGGCCGCGCATTGGTGGAGCTACGTCGCGCTGGCGATCAACCTGATGCCATTGTTGTTCGCCTGGGGCTTTCTGATGATCGCGTCTCTCGTATTCCTCTTCTTCATTTCGCTCGGCACCATTCAGATGGCCGTCGGCATCGTGATGGGCAAGATCGCCTTGGCGTTGGGTATGTCGGAGTTCACGCGCGGCTACTTTAAGACCTGGCTTGATTACATGATCAGTGCGGGCATGTATATGGTCGTCGCGGCGATCCTTCAGCGGTTGGTGACGACCACGATTACGAGCGCGTTTACCAACGCGATCTCGAAGGGCCTGACCACACCGTATGCCGGATCGCTGACGCTCGATCTGTCGATCTTCGTCCTGATTCTGTCGTTCGAGGTTCCGAAGTTCGCCTCCATGTTCGGCGGTGGCGCGAATGCGAGCGGTGGGGCGTTCAAGAGTCTGACGAAGCTTGCGACGAAGGGCTTGGCATGATGATCGAGCCACGTCTTTTTCAGTCGGTCGATCGTAGCGTACTTGTCGCGAACAACGAACGGCGGATCGATCTGATCGCGCAATGCGCAAACGAAGTCAGCAAGGCGGAATTCAACCGCAAGTGGGTGACGCTCGTGCATCGGTGCGCCGATTGGTTCTCGTCCGTCCCGCTCAATCCGGAGCTGTACCGGGAGCCTGGAGGTGCATTCCGGTGCACGATCGAGACGGCCTTCTACGCGATGCGGCTGGCCGGCGGGCAGAAGTTCGGCACAAACCTCCCGTCGGAACGCCGGCGGCGCGTTGAGCCGCAATACAACTATGGCGTGTTCCTTGCCGCAATTTGCTCGTGGCTGGATGAGCCCTATCGGCATTTCGAGGTGGTGCGCGAGGCCGATCAGCTGGTCTGGAATCCGTCGATTCACGGGCCGGCCGGGCCGTGGCTGGGGGATCGTCCTTACCGTGTATCGCGCCGACCGGCACCGCTTGCGGTCGAGCGGATGCGCACGGGCATGCTCGCGCAGGCGCTGGTCGGAAGCGAACTGCTCGCGGGCCTGGATGCGGAGGTGCTGGCCGAGGTGTTCGGGTCGATCAACCCGACCGCAAGTCCGGTCGGTGTGGAATCGTTGACCCATCGAGTGGTCCGGCAGGCGATTTCGACGGCGGCCGAGTTCGACCGGAAAGCGCAGCGCGGCGTGTTCGAACCGGTGAAGTTTGCCGTGCCGTCTGCGATCCACGTTGCGGGCGAGCTCGAGCCGGTGGTGACGCCGTCCGTCACACCTGCCTCGTCGACGGTTGCCGCGCCGGCTCCCGCTGCTCCGACGGCGGCAGGACGTGCGCCGTCACCGATGACGCCCACCCCTCCAGCGGCAACCGCCGCGGAAGTGGTGACGACAAGCTCGGTCGGCGTGTCTTCCGCGGCGACGACGCCGTCGAGCCCACCTCGACTGGGCGCGCCGACGCCTGCTGAGTCACGCGTGATGGTCGCGCAGCCGGCACAATCCGGCGCACCGTCAGCCGTGATCGATCCGGCCGAGATGCGCCCGGCTTCGGAGCGTCGCGTCGAGTCGTCCCCGGAAGCCTTCGACGCGGTGCTCAAGGGCGCGCCACGCATGATTGTGGATTTCTTCCGCGCGCTCGGTCAGGATGTTCACGCGGGCAAGGCCAAGGTGCGGTGGAGCGAGTTGGGGCTGGTTCTGCCCAAGCGCCTGATCGGCAGCTACGGCATCGCAAGCGACACCCTGATCGAGCACATGCGTCGCCGCGGTCTGTTGCTCGCCAACGAGCCGATGGAAGTCACGCTAGCACCGCGCGCGGGTGAGTTGATTCAGGCGCGCGGCCTATGAACGGCTACATCAACCATTTCCGGCCGATCTACGAGCTCAGGGCCGCGCTCGCATGGCTGCTCGCGCTCGTCATGTTGCCCCTGTCCGGGATGCCGCATGCGTGGGCATTCGCGCTGATCGCCCTGGTGGCGTTTGCGATTCGATCGGGGCAGGTCTGGCGCGCGCTGAAATTCCGCATGGCCATCTCGACGAAATGGCTGACGACGCTCGCGGTGCCCAAGCTGCTCGCGATCCAGTCGCGCATGAAAGCGGAAGCGAATGCGATGTTTCTCGGCACGGGCTTCGAGTGGACACAGAAGCACTGCCAGATTGCGCATGACATTCTTCGGATGCCGTCGACGGATATCCCGGGCCTTCCGAAGTGGCTGCCGAAGACCAAAACAGGACGTCAGTTCGAGGAGATGATCGAGCGGCTCTTTGCCCCGAAGGACAGTATCAGGGACCGCATGCCGCAAGGGGTCTCGTGGATCCACGGGCTTGAGCCGGCGAAGGGCTACGTGCCATTCCACTACAAGGCGATGGGCGGCCACACCGCGGTGGGCGGCACGACCGGTGCCGGGAAGACGCGTACCTACGAGTGCATTTCGACTCAGGTGATCCATCTCGGCGATGTGCTGCTCGACTTCGATCCGAAAAACGACAAGGAATGGAAGCTCCGGGTGGAGCGGGAGTGCAAGCGGGCGGGCCGGAAGTTCCTGTACTTCAATCAGGCAAAGCCGTCGGAGTCGATTCGCCTGGAGCCGCTCGATAGTTGGTCGCAACCTTCGGAGATCCCGAGCCGGATCGCGCAGCTGATGGAGGAGGGGCCGTTCCGCGACTTTGCGTACCTGTTCATCAGCCGCTCGGTAAACGGCGAGCTGTACATCGGCGACAAGCCGAACCTGCGGTCGATTCTCAAGTATGCCCAGTCGGGCATCGCGACGCTGCTGGAGAAGGCGCTGAAGCGCTTCTTCCTCGAACAGGGCCTGACGGATTGGGAAACGCAGGTAGCAGCCGACACCGTGAAGATGGCCAACAAGCCCGGCGTCTCCAAAGTGGACGGCATGGTCGCGCTGTACCAGGCACGGTTCGCGGCACTCGACCGCGGCCACGAGGCGATCGATGGTCTGATCTCGACGCACACGCACGACCGCGAACACTACATGCGGATCATCGCGTCGGCGCTCCCCCTGCTGCAGATGCTCGCAACCGGCGAAACCGGCCTGATGCTGGCGCCGAAGGTCGACGACTTCGAGGACGAGCGCGAAATCTGGACCATTGAGAAGATCATTCGCCAGAAGGCGGTGCTTCACGTGGGGGCCGACTCGCTGTCGAACAGCATCGTGGCGAAGGCGATCATGTCGATGCTTCTCGCCGACGTGTCGGCGGTGTGCGGCTCGATCTACAACTTCTACGAGACCCCGCCTGAAGTCGTGCTGATCATCGACGAGGTCGCGGAGGCGATCAACGAACAGGTGATCCAGATCCTGAACAAGGGGCGTGGCGCGGGCTTCAAGGCGTTCGTCGCATTCCAGACGCGCTCGGACATTGAGGCGAAGCTCGGAAATGCCGCAAAAATGCTGCAGGTTTTGGGCAATTTGAACAACCAGATCATCTTACGCTTGGAGGACACCGACACGGCGGACTGGTTCTCCGACAAGGTCGGGGAGACGGCGATCCGCAACCTGGTGATGTCGAGTTCGACCAGCACGGGTAGCGAGTCGCACGTTGGTGAATTTACGGGATCGGTGTCTCGCTCGCTCCAACTGGAGAAAGTACCGCTGATTCCATCCCGCCTGATACAGAGCCTTCCGAACCTGCAGTACTTCATGCGGATTTCGGGCGGCGCGGTGTATCAGGGACGCATTCCAATCCTAAATGGCTGAAAACCAAAGCATGTCTGTCGTCTTCAAAAAAATCATCCGCGACCATAAGCTTTCGGCCCGCCTGATCCCGGTGTTCACGCTGGCGCCGGAACTGGAGCTCGCGTGCACGCGCGTGGCCGACTTCATCGGTGAGAAATTCGTCGGCAAGTCTGGTCCGCTCGTCAAGGAGATGCTCACGGAGGGACTCGATGGGGTCAGGCGCGTACGAAAAACCGGCGATCCGCATGTTGCGTTCATGCAGGGTCTGTTCGCGTCGGCGCACCTGCTCTATGCCCGACGCTACGTTGCCCGTGACGGCGAGCGCTGCCATGTATGGTCACCGATGTTCGAGCCGGTCACGGTGTTCGAGGCGCGTCATGCACATCTGCCGACCGAGGTGGTCGACGAACGCTGCCCGGAGAACATCAGCCAGCGCTCCGCCGCATTCCAGCTCGCCGCGCGTGCGCTGACGGGCGAGAACTTCCGACTCTACTTCGAGGGATACGATGTCGCTCACGCGTTTTCTGATTCGGACGCTGGCCAGGGTTGACGACGATGTTGCGCGCCGAGTGATATCGACCGCGTCCGCCCAAGATGATGCGAACGCGCCGGTACCGGCCGAGTTCGCGCGTGGGCGGAACGCTATGGCCTACGCGCTCGCGATGTTCATCGGTCGCCGCCCACTTCACTTCTACGTGGGGCTGTTTGGTCTCGTCGCGTTTCCGAGCTACCTGGCCTGTCGGGCGATTGCATCCCTGCTGACGCTGATGGGAGGCAGCCATGGCGGATAGTCGGTTTGTCCGGCATGTGAAGGTCTGGTTCTTCTTCGTGCCACTGGTGGCCGTCGCGATCATGCCGGTCGTGCCGAATCGATCGTTATTCGAAATCCCGGAAGCGGAAACTCGCTCGGTGGTGGCGACGATCGGCGAGGATCGGGCGGATCGGGCTGTGGCGACCACGAACCGGTTGTTCAGGCGGTACTTCGTGGACACTGGGGTGGTGGCGGCATCGCTCGAAACGACGCGAGGCTCGGACGCAGATGATGGCGGGATGACCAATCTGGCCAGCACGTGGGTTCACAACTTCTGGCGGCTGGTTTATCGCGTGGTGTACCGGCTCACGATCATGAAGCTTTGGCTATTCGGTACGTTGGCCTTCTGCGTTGCCATGTTCGTCGACGGGACAGTGCGTCGGAAGATTCGGGCTGCTGCTGCGGGCTATGTGAGCCCGGTTGCGTTCCACCTGGCGGGTCACGGCATTCTGCTGGTGTTCGGAGTCGCGTTCACGGTGTTGATCGCGCCAATCCCGTTGCTGGCACCTTACTGGATCGCGATCGCCGGTTGCCTTGGTGTGCTGCTCTGGAAGGCGGCATCGTCTTACCAGTAACGTCGTTCCTCGAAAAGGAGAACCATGCGAGTCATCATTCATTCGACGTCGAGAGGCACGTTACTCGACTACAACGGCTTCTTCGGCTGGGCATTCTTTTCTCATGATTCGGGCGATGTCTTGGCCCATGTGAAGGCCAAGCAAACTGCTCGGACGTTCGTCGACGAGCCTGATGCGCGCGCGTTCATCGACCGAATTGACCGCGTCTCGAACGCCGATTCCGAAGAATTGTTTCCGACCGATCTCTCATTTGTTCAGGTCGATACCGACGTTGAGTACGCACCGGTCGACGTGTGTGTTGCCGCCGACGTCCCGTCGTGGACGGCTCCGGAGGTGAAGCCAGTTGCACCGTTTCGAATCGTTGCTCACACGGCCGACGCGGGCCACACGTTGGTGATTGGCTCCGTTCGTGCGGGTAAGACAGTTTTCCGCCCACACGCGCGGGCGGCCACGACGAAATAGGACAGAAAGCGATACGAATTTGTGGAGCTTTCCGCCAAATGCCCCTCAACCGGTTGAGGGGCATTTTCATTTGGTCCTTTGTATGGCTCGAGTTGCCTTCGCGTCGACCTCGGGCAAAAGCGTGCAGAAATCGTCCATGTTTCGGGGCGATTCCGGGCCGCCACCTCGCAAGAATAGACGCATGCCGCGCGTGCGGTTACTCACCCCATCCAAAGGACCATGATGACCACCATTGACAACGAGACGCACGTCCTCGATGACGAGGCACGAGAGAAGACGGCAGAGCATCCGACGACCGGGCCGGTCCTGACTGCGGCCGCCGGCGGAGCCGAGGACGCCGCCATCGACCCGGCGACGCGGCCGACGACGGACGGCTCCGACGATGCCGAACTCGAGAACGAGCTGGCGCGAATGGAGGAGGATGCGTCCACGCTGCAGAAGGAAGGCATGATCAGTGCCGCCGAGGCCGACGAGAAGCGCGAGCAGGTCGCGCGCACGCGCAAGCTGTTCCGCGAGCTGCCGCCGGCCGAGCGGGTCCGCATCATTCAGCGCCGCCGCGAAATCGGCCGCGAGCTGATGAACAAGCAACTGTCCGGCGCGGCGGTCGTGTCGACTGATGTTCGACTGAAGCACACTCGGCTCAAGCCGCTGTTTGAGCAATGGTGGCCGTATCTGAACCGGATGAGCATCAACATGCAGCGGTTTGGCCGGGCGACGTTCGGCGCCGACGATCAGGAGACGGTGACGACCTTTTTTGATAAGCAGCTGAACGACCTCGAAGCGTACGTCAATGAGCAGCTTGAAGTGGCGCACGGCTTTCGGGAGCGAACCGAGACCGAGATGCGCGAGCGCGGCGACATCGTGTTCTCGCCGACGGTGACGAAGCCGTCCCTGGACATCACGGTCGAGGCGTATTCGCGTTTCTCGATGCGGTTGCTGTCGGTGATGCTGAGGTACGATCAGGTGATGGACCACTTCGACTTTCTGGTCTGGAACGGCGTGCGTGATCAGTCGGACGCCGACGAGGAAACGTCGCGCTTCCTGCGCAAGTTCCATCCGATCGGCGTGCGGGGCTACATGACGCACCTGCGTCTGATGACGACCGTCCGCGGTCGATAAGGGGGCGCGGTGAGTGCCATGCTCGACGAGCTGAACCCCCAACAGCGCGAGGTGGCACTCCTGCGCCGCCACTGCGTCGCGATCGCGTGTCCTGGCGCAGGGAAAACCAAGACGATCGCGACCAAGGCCGCGCGCTTACTAGAGGATCCGGCCGCGGTGGTAGGTGCGGTGACGTTCAGTAAGGACGCGGCCCTCGAGCTGCGCGAGCGGATCCTGGCGATCGCCGTGCCGGACGCGAAGCGGCGGCTAATAGCCGGGACGTTCCACTCGTTGGCGTTCAAGCAGATCGGTCGGCCCGGCCGTGCACGCCACGATATTGCGTCCGACGGCGACCGGTTCGGGATGCTGGGTCGCGTGATCGCGGAGCTCGGCTTCGAGTGGAAAGTCGAGGAAGCGGTGCCGATCATCGAACGCATCAAGACGAACTTCGGTCGGGCTGAATCCGGATCGGCTGAAGCAAGGCTCTATGCCGCCTATCAGGAAGCGCTCGAGCGCAACGGCAAGATCGATTTCCAGGACATGCTGCGGCTGGCCGTGGCCGGCATGGAAAGTGGCGATATCCGTCCATATCGCTTCACGGATCTGCTCGTCGACGAGTTTCAGGACACGGATCCGCTTCAATATCGGTGGGTCGAGCTGCACGCGCGCGCCGGCGCGCAGGTCACCGTTGTCGGTGATGACGACCAGAGCATCTACGGTTTCCGCTCGGCCTTGGGCGTCCGAGGCATGGAGAGCTTCTCCGGGACGTTTGACGCGCAGAAGATCGTGCTCGGCAGCAATTACCGTTGCCGATCGGAGATTCTGTCGGCGGCCGACCGCGTCATTCGCAACAACGTCGACCGTATTCCGAAGGTGTTGCACGCCGACCGCGGCGGCGGCGGCGCAGTGTCGTCGCAGCGCTTCGAGGACGAATACGGAGACGCCATTGCTGCAGTCGATGCGCTGCAGGCGCAACTGGCAGCAGGCCGGACGTGTGCGATCCTCGCGCGCACCAACCGCAACCTCGATCCGATCGAATCGGTCTGCCGGTCGCACGGCGTGCCGTACTACCGCGCGTCCGGCGGTTCTGTGCTCAACCGGCCGCAGGCGGCACTGATGTGCAATCTCCTCCAGATCGTCGAAGGTCGGAAGCAGAACGGTGTCGACGCGGTGCTCGGATACATGGGGATCAGTTCGCATGATCTGCGCGCACTCCATCGGGACATGGGCGCCGAGTTCGTTCAGCGTCAGAAACAGGATCTGGTTGCGCTCGGCCTGACCGAGGACACGGCGACCGCGTATCGAGCGTTCATGAAGCGTCTGGCCGAATGGCAGTCGCTCTGCGAGCGGGAATTCCACTCGCTTGCGCTCGAAGGGGTGTTCGAATGGATGATGGGGTACGCGAAAGGGGATGCGGCCATCCGGGCGCTCCAGTGCACCTACGACGTGATCAGCCGCCTGAACGGCCCCTTTACCAATCGCATCGAGTTCTTGCAGCGGGATAACAACAAGCCCGGGGACGGTGTGTTGGTGCTCACGACGATGCACGGCTCCAAGGGGCTGGAGTGGGATTACGTATGGATCAGTCGCGCGGAGGAGGGCGTCGTGCCGGACGACAAGAGCCCGGAATCCGAGGAGCGCCGGCTTTTCTATGTGGCGATGACGCGCGCGCGGGAGACTCTTGTCATCACGTCGATCCAGAAGAACGCCGTTTCGCGGTTCGTGATCGAGTCCGGAATCGAGTAAAAATCGGCCACGTGAGGTGGCCGACCTGCGGAGAAATTCGAAGCCTTATGGCGCCGTGTTTACGTCGTCTGCTTCGGCTTTTTCGTGGCACAGCTCCCACAGTTCAACAGCTAAACATCCGATGAACAGCGGGACCGTGGTCATCAGGAGGTAGGTGATGAGCGCGATAGGAGCCTGGAGAAGCCAGATGTCGGCTACGCCTTCGTTGCGCCAGGCGAGCACGTAAGCAACGAAATGGACAGTGTTCCCAATCGCCTCGGTAGTGATATTGCCGGGGGATCCCCATAACCGCGCTAGACCGCTGACAGCAATGGCCGCCGAAGCAGCCAGCGACGAGATGATGATTGCCATAGGTACCGCCCGCTGGACAATCGAGCCGAGGAGTTTACGCACGTTCTTCATGACGTGGTCAGTGCCGTGGTATTGGCGTTGTCGCTGAGTGGTGCGCCGGCCGTCGGCGCTTCAATGATCAATTCGCGCGGGACGCGTTTGAGCTGACCGTTGAGCGCGGCTTGTGGCCCAAGCCGGATCGTGCCGCAGTAATAGACGTTGCCCTTCACTACGCCGTTGATCTCGAGCATGTCACGGGCATGCACATCGCCTTCCACGACGCCGTCGATGCGTACGATCTCGCCTTGCACCTTGCCCTTGATCATTCCACCTTGGCCGATATGCAGCAGGCCGGCCGTCGAGATGATGCTGCCGCTCACGAGTGCGAACGCGCTCATCCCGTGGTCGAGGATCAGATCGCCCTGGACGACCAGGCCCGTGGCCAGCAGCGTCACGTTGATGGTTTTTGCTTTCATGGTCGCCTCGTTAGAACAGTTGGACGTCGCCGGACTTGCCCGCTGCGGGCGCTTTGGCGGCAGGCGCCGGCGTGGGCGCAGGTGCGGCGAGTTCGGTATTTTCTGCCGGTGCGGCATGCGGGCGCGCGGTGGCGCGGTGGATATGCCGGGGAGCGGCCTTCGGTGGTGCAGCAGGTGGGGCAGCCGGTGGCGGTGCCGGTTCGGTCGTTGCGGGAGCCACGGTCTGCGCGGCGGCCTGCGCGATGGGTGCGGTCCGCGGCGCACGGATCGGTGCTGCTGCGGCCTTGTCGAAGTCGCTCGGCGCGGCCTGCTCTCGCGGCGATGAATCGGTGGGTGGCGGATCGTGACGGGCGGTCAACGAGCGCGGATCGACGCTTGCCAGCACTCCCGTTGGGGCGCTGTTCGAACCGGCGAAGTCGGCCGCTATCAGGGAGCGGGGGCCGGCGAGAGCGGAAGCGGCGGCCGACGCAGGGCGGGGAGCTGGCGTGGTGGCTTCGTGCGTCGCCTCGGCGCGCGATGGTACGCGCAGTACCCGCCACAGCTTGGCGGCACTCACACCGCCGCCCGCAGCGAGCGCGGCAACTGCCACGGCAATGGCCACGGGCCTGACCAGACGCTTGAACCGGCCGAGGCGGGGTAGCGCGATCCGACTGCGATTTCCTTCGGGAGCCGGGAGTGCCGGCATGGCTTGGACGTGGCCGTTGATGTCGATCACGACCGGGTGGGCGGCGTACTGGGCGTGCAGCGCCTGAATTTCTCGGATGTCCATAGTTCTCCGCGTGTGAAGGCGTCTCGGTTGCGGACGCATATACGAGATTGCGAGATTGCTCACGCGTGCGCGGTCGTTCGACGAGCGAGCGCTTGCCCGTGCGTCGCACCCGGCACGTAGTCTTTGCCAGCGTAGCTATTCCGGCAGCTAGTCAAGTTCATCGGGCGATGAACCTTCAATCGCGCAGCGTCCCGTCTACCTGGTAGCGATCGTTGTCGGGCACGCAGACGAGCGAGATGTGCTTGATCCGCCCCTCGGCGTTCGCGAGGATGGTGGCCCGGTCCTGCGCGGTGATTTTTTCGGCGAGCACGGCTTCCATCGTCGCCACAAAGAGCTTGTCGTATTGGGTGAGGCAACGGACCAGCAGACCCGCGAGCGGTCGCGTGACCTTCAGTTCGATATGCTCGGCGGGGAAAGCGATCGTCCGGGCTTCGTGCTTTTCGACCCACACCAGCGCCTTGCGCAGCCAGTCCGACGTATCACGCAGCGCGGACTCGAGCGCATGCGTTTTTCCCCCGCGCGCGACGGTGATTTTCGACGCGCAGAAGTTGTAGTCGCCGCGAATGAAATTGCGGGCGAACTGCGAGCTATAGCGCAGCACGGTGACCGCGTCGGAATCGGGGATGATTCGATCGATGCGGCTGTCGCTCGTCAGACGTTGGATCGGCTTGAGTCCCGTTGACGACGGGGACAGCGAATCGTTCGACGGGCGCGTGTTGGCATCGACGGCGATCGGGTCGAGCAGGGGCGCGTCCCGCTGCGGGTCGTGCGGTGGTTCGAGAACGGCGGACATGATGTTTACGGGTGGTCTCTCTCACCAATGATTTTGGGTTAACCCGATTTAACAATTCAGGCAAAAGCGGGCCTGTTTTCGTGAGCTTTCCACCCTTTCCGGTCGCAAATTTCCGCAATACTGACTCTACTTCTCGCGTCCACGACGCATCGACCTAGACTTCGTAACCCGAAGTCCATCTTCTGTACAAGCCGTGCCAATGGGCATGCTCCGACCAGCCGGCAACTGGTGTGGAATCTTCTGCTGATGAGTGCCTAGCCAGCACTTCCCATCTTTCAGTCATAAAACTCGTCGCCGGCCGCATGTATTTGCGCCGCGACATCGTTCGAGCCCGGACATCGGGTGTCTCTCTCCAGACCAGAGTCTGGGTAAAACGATCGTAGTCGACTGAGCCGTGATCCTGCGGCGGAGTGGTATTTCCGAAAATGGGCTGTTGCGCGGCGTGACCATGCTGCGCGAGGACGACCTAACGTCCTCGATATGAGCCGACCGGCTCCCTGAGCGCCACGTCCCCGGAAGGGACGTGGCGCTTGGGTCATTTCCACGAATCCGAAAAGCGCGTTCCTCTTGCCGAGGGACGCGCTTTTTTTTCGTCGTTTGTTCCTGTCCCGGAGGTTCACATGCTTCCCAACCGTCTCGACGCGCGCATCGCCAACGTTATCAGCAACACGATTGCCGACGAGCGCGCAACTGCCGATACCGCGTCGCCAGCCTGGCGCGCGCGGTGCGAGGTGGCTCAGGTCGCGATGTACAGCGATCCCGACCGCCGCATCTTTCTGTCCCACATCGCCGAACGCCGAGGAGAGGCGGCCGCCAGCACGCTCGAGCAGTCAGCGAGCGCGATGCGCACTCAGGCGATTTTCTATCTTGCGAGGAAACCTTCATGAATGCTGTAGTCCCTATGCTGGGCGGCCCTGTGCGCAGCCTGGTCGAAGAGCGTGCAATGCGCCCTCCGGTGATAGGACGTATCCGGCCCGGTATCAAGGTGCTGACGTCCAAGGCGCGCGCCAATCAGGAGGCGGTGAGGCTGTACGAAACGATGGTCGCCGCCGGCGACTCATCCGAGACGATTGGCAAAGCGATCGAATCACGCTGCCAGCTCCGGAACGCACTGGCGCCGAAGAACGTCGCCTACTTCACGTGCCGCCGATCGGACTTTAACAACCCGGACGTGGCCGACGAGATTCTCAAGCTGTACGGCGAGGATCGCGGGCACGGAGTGCGGCTGTACCGTTTCCCGGTGCTGTTCGCCTTCGACGACTGGATGCAGAACCTCCCGAACGAAATGGCCGCATGGGGCACCACCGGTCGGAAGTTCTTCTCGCAGTATGGTCCCGACGGCATCCGGTACTGCAAGACCTACGCAAAGGTCGAGCGCGATCCGCGCGCCCAACGAGCCACGCGCCATTTCGGTGGTCGCGACGTGATCTTCCGCCAGGACGACGCAATCCCGGACGGCGTCTGCGATCCCGAGCAATGCCCGCAGTATCAGAGCCGGCAGTGCAATCTCTCCGCGCATTTCGTGTTCGCGGTCCCCGACATCAAGGGGCTCGGCTTGGTCGAGCTGCCGACGAACTCGATCTACGTGCTCCAGAAAGCCTACGCCGCGATGCAGACGGTGCAGTTGGCGCGTGGCAGGCTCACCGGCACGCGCTTCTGGCTCTCGAAGCGGGAATTCGACATCACGCGGATCAACGAGAATGGTGAGGCCGTGCGTCAGCCCCAGATGTTGACGGTTCTCGACGCGGATATCGACATCGGAGCGCTGCTGGATGGCGCGGACGAAGCGGCGCCGGCGATCGAGGTCGCGCAAGGTGCGGCCGCACTTCTCGGTGCGGGCGGCACGGTGATTCCGCTCCATTCGACTGAAGGAGGCGGCGGGGTCGGGTCGGGTGACACCCAACCGGCGACGCACGCTGGCAATGCTCAACGCGATGAACACGACGACCCGCCCCCGGAGTCGATCGAAGAGAAGCGGCATCGCCTGCAGGATCTGCTCCTGCGTCTTCGCCTCAACGCAGACGCGCGCCGCGAGCAGTTTCGCGTCTACGGCCATGTCAAGTTCGGGCGCGGCTGGACGGAACGGCCCGCAGACGTCGACAAGATGATCGGACGGCTGACCGGTGCCCTCGATGCGCCGGATGTTCTCGCCCGCGAGATCAGCGAGGCAGTCGAATCGCTCAACGGCCGATAACGGTGTTCCCCATTAGCCAGCCCCGCGGGGCTGGCGTCCTTTCTTTCAAGTGACTGCGAGAGCATTTCAGCAAAGCCCCTTTGCTCAAGTGCTTTCGACCGCGTCATTCACGCATCGAAACCGTCCGCGCAAGCGGCCATTCCTTGACTATCCATTGTCGGCTGCCGAGAGGCGGCCTTTTTAATTTTGGAGGCGGCGATGAAAATCGCGCATTTTTCTGACTTGCATTACTCGCCGGAGAACGCAGACGAGGCCGATCGCTGTTTCGCGTTCGCAGTCGACGACGCGATCTCGCGCGGGGCGCGGGTGGCGGTGATCTCGGGCGACTCGACCGATCATCGCCTCGACGCACACGCGCCGTCGCTGCATGCGCTCGCGACACAGGTGCACCGATTGGCCGAAGCGATGCCCGTCATCATGTTGCAGGGCACGTTCTCGCATGAGCCGCCAGGCACGCTCGACAACTTTGCGTTGATGGGCGCGCGGCATCCCGTGTTCGTTGCAGATCGGATTGGTCAGGTTGCGCTGATCGGCACGCAGTTCCGAGCGTCCGACGGTCCGGTGTTTGACGACGCAGAGATGCTTGCGTTCGACGGACTCTATCCGGACGCGGTGTTCACCTGTCTGCCGACGATGAACAAGGCCGATCTCGCACTGAAGGTCGGTGCGTTGTCAGCGTCGACCGAGCTCGGCGACGTGCTCGGAACATACCTCGCTGCGGCTGGCAGGAATAACGCCCGCTTGCGCGCGATCGGCGTGCCGACAATTGGCCTCTCGCACGGCACGGTGGCTGGATGCACAACCGAGCATGGTGTGACGATGGCGGGATTCGATCACGAGTTCAGCCTCGGCACGCTGTTCGCCGCGGAGTGTGCCGCGTTCATGCTGGGTCACATCCATAAGCACCAGATCTGGTTGCGCGAAGGGCGCGCGGTGGGATATCCCGGCTCGATTGGGCGATTCCACTACGGCGAAGAAGGCGACAAAGGTTACCTGTTATGGGACGTGCTGGCGGCTGAAGCACGTGCCGAGCTGGTGACGACGCCGTCGCGCGAGATGGTATGCATTTCGTTCGACGGTCCGCCCGACGAAGCGCAGCTTGCGGCGCTTGCCGCGGACTCGGCCGGGAAATTCGTCCGGATTCGCTGGCAGATCGACGAGGAGCACAAGCAGCTCGTCGACCGGAAGGCAATCGAATCGATGTTTGCGTCGACCGCTGGCCTGAAGCTCGAGCCGCGCATCCTGCCGGTGATGAGAAGCCGCGCGGAGGGGATCAGCAAGGCGGTGACGGTCGATGCGAAGGTCGCGCGCTGGTGCGAGCTCACTTCGGTCGACCCCGACCCGCTTCTTGAGCGGCTGCAGCTGCTCGAGACGGGCGACGCGGAAGCGATCGCGGCGTCGGTGCTTGATCGAATTGCGCAGGTTGGCGATTCGATCGAGGTGCTGGAGATTCCTGGCGGCACCGCGAACGTCGTCCCGCTGGTCGCCGCCAGTCTCGAAGCTGCGCCGGAGCCTGAATCAAAGCCGTCGCTGTCATGGCTCAACGATGATCTGTTCGCAGCCTGAGCGCTGCCTGTCTCGACGGTCAGCACGACACCGAGAGTTGGACACAGCCGTGTTCCGATAGCCCACGTGGCTATCGAAACGAGGTTCACCCCGCGCCGTCAGGCGCATCGATCGCAGCACCGCTGCATCCATTTTCTTATCTACCCTGGCGGGGAGCGATCCCTACCGGGCGCACTCCGTCCATTTCACAGGAGCGTGTCTATGTTTGGCCTTTATCCCGCAGGTGCCCGTTGGGTCCAGCAGCTTTCCGCGTCGAACGACGCAAAGGCGTTGCAGAAGCGTCTCGTTGACCACGGCGGATGCACAGCTGCGCTATTTCATCAGCCCTTCGGCTCAGGTCGCGGCTTCACGATTGCGCAGCGCGACTGTTTCCTCGTGCTCGTGCATGCGACCGACGTAGAATCCCCGGAAGTCGCCGTGGTGCCCGACGTCCAGATGCAGAACCTGCTTTGGTCGTTCAATTCGGGATACGCCAGTCAGTGGTCGGGGCGCGAGCTTCAGGTCCTGACCGGCTGTACCGATTGGGACGCGCTGATCAAGCAGGCTTCCGCGTCGTTCGCGCAGCTTTGCGACACGGTTCGGCAAGCCGTGGCTGGCACGCTTGGCACCAAGGTCATCCGGCCGGAGCCGGTGCTGCCGATCGACGACGAGGACATCCCGTTCCTGCCGTCGGAATACCTGCAGGAGATCTCTTTTTTGGAGGCGGAATCATGCGTCCGTTGAGATTGTTCCTCGAGGGGTTCTATGGGGTACGAGACGGAATGAAGCGCGACAGCGTCGAACTCGATCTCGAATCCTTGCCTCGCGGGCTGATTGCGTTAACCGGCCCGAATGGCGCCGGGAAAACAACGATCATGGACAACTTGCATCCGTATCGGATCATGCCGTCGCGCGCATCGAAGCTGTCCATCGATGCGTTTTCCTATTGGGATCACATCTGCGGTGTACAGGCGCGCAAGGAGTTCGAGTGGGAGCACGACGGTATCCGTTATCGCTCAACCTTCGCGTTTCGCAAACCGGGTAAAGCCGGCAAGGCGGACTACTTCCTGTTCTACCGCTCGATGGACGGGGAGTGGCGCCCGGTGACGTTGCCGGAGGGCACGGTTTCGGACGGCAAGGGCGAGACCTACGACCGTTGTGTCGAAGCGATCTGTGGCTCGCTGGAATCGTTCTTTACCAGCGTGTTTTCCGCGCAGAACCGGCGGCCACTCGCGTCCTACGGCGCGAACGAGATCAAGACGCTGCTCGCCGAGTTGCTCAAGATCGACCATCTGCGTGCGCTGGCTGCGAAGGCGGCCGACGTCATTAAAGTGTTGACCAGGCGTCTGGATGCCGTGCAGCAGGACATTGTGGCGTTTGCCGGGAAGCGTGAACGTGCCGACGCGACGCGTAAGGCGATCGAAGCGGATGCCGCGGCAATTGTCTCGGCGCGCGCTGAACGGGAGTCGGTGCAAACCGTGCTCGCCGGCCTGATGCAGCAGCGGGCGACGCTCGTGGCGAAGCAGGGCGAGAATGCGGGTGTCGAAGCACGACTGCGCGAACTCAACGTGCGGCGTAACGAGGTGGCCACGTCCCTACAGGGCGTCGAACGGGATACGGCCGCGGATCGGCAACGTTTCACGCAACGCCGCGCCGCGATTCGCACGACGATGACGGGCCACGAAGCGGTGGTGAAGCAACGTGACGCCATTCTTGGTGCCGCTGCCGCGAGGGACGAAGCGCAGCTTCGCGTCTCACAACTGGAAGCGCAGATCGGGCCATTGCAGCAGGCCATCGCCGACATGGATGCGAAGCAGCTTCGGCTGGCGACGGTTCAGTCTGCGATGACCGGTCTCGAATCGGAAGGCGCGACCAAAGCCGAGTTACTGAAGAACCTGCAGGGGCAAGCGGCTGTCGTTGAGTCGGTGCCGTGCGCCGGGATGGAGATTCACGCCACGTGTCCGTTGCTCGTGCAAGCGCGCAACGCAGCACAACAGGCGCAAGTTCAGACCGTTTCCCTGAAGGATCTCCGCACCCGCTACAAGGCGCAGAGAGACGAACGGGATGTGCTCGCGCCGGCAATCGCATCGCTGTCCGCGAAGCGCGCTGAACTTCAGCAGGTGAACGCCAGTATCGCGGCGGCACGACAGGCATTACAGCGTGCGACGGACCTGGCGGCTCGCAAGCCGTTGCTGGATGCGGCAGATGCGGGGCTGGCGACGTCGTGCGCTGAGCTTGCCACCCTCGATGTCGAAGACAGTGAAGCCCAGAAACGTCGTGAGACGGAAATGGGCCGGCTGGCTGCACTGTCGCGTGAGATCGAGACGGAAATTGCTCGTCTCGTCGCAGTCGACGTCACGCAGGCAATCGCGGATGTGGACCGGCAGATTGCATCGCACCGCGACGCAGGCACGGCGCTCGACGCGCGGATCGAAGCGTTGATCCGCAGTCAGGCGACACGCGAAACCGAGCTCGGTTCGCTGGAGCGTGAACTAGGCGGCCTGGCGGCAACGCAGTCGCTGGCGGCGCGCATCTCGGACGAGATCGCGCACTGGAAGCTGGTGGCGAAAGCCCTCGGCAACGACGGCGTAATTGCGCTGACGATCGACGATGCCGGTCCCGCCCTGACGAAGACGGTGAACGACCTGCTGCTTGCGTGCTACGGCATGCGATTCACGGTCGAGATCCAGACACAGCGGGCGCTCGCGAACGGCGAACTGCGTGAGGGCTTCGAAATCCTCGTGCACGACGCCGACAGCGACAGCAGCAAGTCGGTCGGGGTCATGTCCGGTGGGCAGAAGGTCTGGATCAACGAGTGCCTGACGCGCGGTATTGCGTTGTATATCGCGGGGAATGCGAGCCAGCCATACCAGTCGCTGTTCAGCGACGAGTCGGATGGGCCGCTGGATCCGCAGCGCAAGGTGCAGTTCATGCGTATGAAGCGGGAGGTGTTGAAACAGGGCGGTTACGAGCGGGAGTTCTTCATCTCGCAGACGCCCGAGTTGATCGCCGAAGCCGATGCAGTGATTAATGTAGCAGCGCTTGCCCAGTAGGGCGGCGGCCATTTCTTTGAACCCTGGCGGGGAATGTCCCCGCAGGGGCGTTCCTCGCCTTTCTTTTTTGTGAGGAACGCAATGCAACTGAAATCCGTTCAATCGAACACGGCGATGGCGATCACGTTGGCGATTCGCCGGGCGCGTCCGCGCGTGGGTGTCGAGCACGTCTACACCCTGAATGGCTCGGAACTACGCGACATGTTGATCGACGGTCAGTGGGTCACCGTCTCCGCGACGGCGGTACCATCCCAAGTTGTCTGAGCGCCGGAGGTCAGTGAGGTCAAATTTGATCATGCTCCTGATCGCGGGTTAAGGACCGCTTCCGGCCGCCCAGCCGGAGCTTCAGCGGCTGGTCCGGCGCCCGACGATCAGTGTGTAGCGTTGGATCGAAGAGGAGTCGGATTTCATCACCTTCAAGGATGGTCGAGTCCTCGTCTTTCCTGTCGGGCAGCCGAAGCGCTACGATACCCCCAAGTTCTCGAACGACGCTATTGCGCTTGAAGCCAGTCGGTGGAAGGTGAGGCCGTCAGACCGGAGGCACTGTCCAATCCCCTGCTTCTGGGCGCTGAGTAATACGCTCGACGGGTGTCACTGCTTGTTCTGATATCAGACTGCAAAGCAGGTCGGCGAACGGTTCGATGTTGCCATAGGTACTGGCTTGTTCGAGCGCGTCCAGGTAAGCCTTGCGCGACTGGACGGTCACGATTGTCCATGGGTAGCCGCCCGTGGTCAGCATGAAGTTCATGACGAATCGTGACAGGCGTCCGTTACCGTCCATGTACGGGTGAATGAAAACGAAAATGAAGTGGCCCAGCACTGCTCTGACGCCGGCGTGCTCTTCGCTTTCCAGCAGGTCCATCAAAGCTGGCATGCATTCGCGTACGGCCTCTGGAGAGGGGGGCACGTGGAGGGCGTTACGGATGAAAACCTGATTGTTGCGAAAACCAGCCAAGTCTCCTGCCTTGAGAATACCGGCCTGCACACTCGGCGAAAAAAGCGTCACGTACCATTGGAAAAAATCTGCGCTGAAGACTTCAGCCGGTTTCAGCCCTTCATTCACCACGCGGCCGATGAGCGCCTTGACGTGACTGTGCGTTTCTGCGTACCCCTTTGCTGCCATGGCGTCTCGGGTCTGCCGGTCTTCAGGGGGCGTGAGCGGGCTCCACTGGCCATTGCGGACCTTTTCTATGAGCTCAGCGCCGACCCGGTACCCTTCGATGGACAGCGAATGGTATGCGTCCGCGACGTACCGGGCGGCGATGTCCGAGAGTAGGCTGTTTGCATCAGTTAATCCCCGCCTCGGAACGTTCTCAAACCGCTTGAGGACAGTCTCGCGCATGGTTGACCACATCGCCTTGATGCGTAGGACGTAGGGGGATTCGTTGCGTCGTCCGTTGATTTGCGCAAGAGGCCGCTCGAACGGATTGTTCTCCGTTGTCGTGTACATTGCGGCCTTCATGGTGGTTAGCAACTGGTTTGCATCGGCCGTACGTCCTACGGCCCTGAGGGCGCCGGCCAGTCGGCCAGCAACCAGGCTGTGCCCTCCCTCGAGCAGGCGTGCGATGAGCAGCGAGATGTCGACTTGTCGCATCGCAATCTGGGCGGCCATCTCATGCTGAGTGAAGAACGTCGGGCTGACGCGAATCAGCGCGTCGGGCAACGGCATAAGTATTAGCCCACTGGCGTCCGGGGCTCGCGAGGCGACGAGTTGGGATTCCGGAATGCGGTAGAGAAACAGGGAGCAGTCGTGCGGCAGCGCCTGCATCTGGTTGTTGGCTTTCGGCGACTGCAACTGTAGCTGTTTCGCAATGCTGGTGTGACCGTTGTGTTTCAGAAGCGACAGTTCGGCGCTGAGTTGCCAGTCGTCATCGAAGCGCGAGTTGGCGTACGCCGCGACAAAGACCTCCATGTTGGCGTACCAGTGTGTCGAATCGCCGTCAGCATCTTCTGGATTGTTCGCGAGATACCATCCCTGGATGACCTGCTTCAGGAACCCGGCCCTAACCAGTCGTTCTCGATGAGTGCGAGTGAGCGACGGTATGACCGAAGGCTGGAATACCCGGAAGCCTTGGTCCTGCAACGCCTTAAGTACGTTCAGAGAGTCCGCCAGTTTTTCGTTGGGTGCCGCCATTTTGTTGACCTAGGTGAGTTCACTACTTTTCTGTCTCAGAATATCACTAAAATCGCGTTATTGGATGACACTACTTTTGTGCTATTCGATATCACTACTATCTTGCCTGGCAATGCCACTAGGATTTTGCCAGGATAGCCAGAGCCCAGTTGGTACTAAGGTTCGGCACATCGGGGCGCTATGGATGGCGTGATTGAACTGTCGTTTCTAGGACCGGCAGACAGATGAGGGTGGACGAGTACCACTGTGTAAAACAACCGAAGTGCGGTGGCAAATAGTAGGGTGCGATGATATTTTTCATTTCACCATGACTCCAGCACCGAACTTCGCTGGACTACGCCCAAGCCCGATACAGCAGGTTTATCAATAACTTAGGCGAGTTCAACATATGCCGGTGCTTTCCGAAACCTGACCCAACTTCCCTGCTGGTGGCCCCTATGAGGCTTTTGGGAATTGGGTCTTTCCGAGGAGTCATCATGGCAAAGATCAAGCTCACCAAGTCCGCAGTCGATGCGGCACAACCCCAAGCGCAGTCCGTCGAACTCAGGGATACCCTGGTGCCCGGCTTCTTGTGCAAGATTACCCCATCGAACCGCAAGGTGTTCACGCTCCAGTACCGGACGAACGCCGGCGAGCGCCGCAAGCCCGCCTTGGGTCAATACGGAGAACTGACCGTCGAACAGGCCCGCTCGCTGGCTCAGGAATGGCTGGCCCAGGTGCGCCGGGGCGGCGACCCGGCCGCAGACAAGGCGCAGACGCGCAAGGCGCCCACGGTCAAGGAGCTTTGCACGAACTGGGTTCCTCGTGCCAACCGCACAGAACAGCCGAAAGGCTGGGCTCCGAATCTAGGAATCCGGTGTGCGGTTTGAACAGCAAACCCTTTTCGTCAGGAGAAATGCCATGCAACTCGCATCCCGATTCGCTTCCCGTTCCCCGTCGCTGCGCAGCGATTAGCCGATGCTTTCCTTGCAAGCAAGCCCGGTAAAAGTCGCCACATCTCTGTGCGGTGGTTCTCCGAATAGTCGCTTGTACTCTCTACTAAATTGCGACGTACTTTTGTAGCCCACTGCGAACGCTATGGTCGCAGCGTCGGCCTCTTTGGCAAACATGCGGCGACGGGCTTCATGCAATCGAATCTGCTTCTGGTATTGCAAGGGACTCAATGCGGTGACTGCTCTAAACCGCCGATGAAAGACGGACTCGCTCATGCCCGCGACTGCTGCCATATCCTCAACGGTGAGCTGATCCATATAGTGCTCTCGAATCCAGGCCATAGCCCGGCGAATGTGAGACAGGCGTGAGTCCGCTCCGGCGATCTGCCGCAGCATTTCAGCGTGCGGACTCAACATCAGCCGGGAAATCAGTTCGTGCTCAAGTTGCAACGCCATCACCGGAATTTCGCGCATCCGCTCATACATGGCAAGCAACCTCTGCCAAGCGCCAATCAATTCAGCGTTCGGCAAGCTAAACGCGAAGCCAGGCTGCATTTGGAACTCTCGCGTCTCCGAGAGATAACGGACCACATTCATTATCACAGCAGGATCAAGGTCAAGGCTAACCGCAAGAAAAGGCTTTTCTGGAGAGGCCTGGACGATCTGACCCATCACAGTGATTTCCGCTGAAACCACCATTGTCTCGCCTGGCCCGTAATCAAAGACTTGACCACCAATGATCGACTTCTTAGTGCCCTGCAACACGATCAACGCCATCGGCTTGTACACCCGGAGGGTGAGCGGGGTTGGCTCGGAAAAGCGATGGATGTTCAACCTAGGCAGGCTAGGTTGCGGTTGACCGGCATGTCGCTGAGCAAGCCCGCAGATTTCGTCGAGATTTTCCATTTCCGAATGATACCAACTGCCTAAAAAAACAGTAGATCGATAGGAATGGGCAACTTTTCAGGACCTTCAGACAACTGGCAAGGTCTGCTCGTGCTCTAGACTGATTACACACAAATGAGGTACAGCATGCAAAAGCGCAAACTGGGTACGAACGGCCCCGAAGTCTCCGCCATCGGCTACGGCGCCATGGGCTTTCATCTTGCATATGGAGCCGCTGACGAAAACGCCGGGCTTGCCACGATCCGCAAAGCCTACGATTTAGGCGTGACATTTTTCGACACCGCAGAAGTTTACGGCTGGGGCGAAAACGAGAAATTCATCGGACGTGCGGTCAAGGGCTTCAGAGACGATGTCGTGTTGGCGACTAAGTTTGGGTTCACCCGCTCTTGGGGTGTCGATAGCCGACCGGAGCATATCCGCGAAGTCGCCGAGAACAGTTTGCGGTATCTCGGCGTCGATCACATCGATGTCTTTTATCAGCATCGGCTAGATCCGAATGTGCCCATCGAAGATGTCGCCGGTACTGTCAAGGATCTGATTGCCGAGGGCAAGGTCAAGCACTTTGGTCTAAGCGAAGTTGGCGTACAGACCATGAAGAGGGCCCATGCGGTGCAGGAGGTGGCGATGCTTCAGACGGAGTATTCGGTGTTCGAACGAGGCGTCGAAGTTTTGTTCCCGACCTTACGCGAACTTGGCATCGGGCTCGTCCCTTATTCACCGCTCGGTCGCGGCTTCCTGACTGGCGCAGCGAAACCGGCCGCCGAATACGAGGAGGATGACTACCGTCGCACCGCTGCTCACTGGCAACCAGGCAACTTTGAGAAGAATGTCGATGCTGTCCGCCAGTTGACCGAGTTGGCAGCCACAAAGGGTGCAACGGTCTCGCAGCTCGCGCTTGCCTGGCTGCTGGCTCAGGGCGAGGACATTGTCCCGATCCCGGGGTCTCGCAAGCCGGAACGTGTTGCGGAAAATGTGGGTGCTGCAAACCTCTTGCTCACGCAGGAGGACCTCTCCAGAGTCAGGGAAATTCTCCCCGAAGGCGCGTTTGGCGAACGCTACTCCAAAGAATCCACCCCGAACTGGATCTAAATTTACGCCGAAACCCGGTTGGTTTTAGCGCCGGGCAGCATCTGCTCACCCATCTAGAGTCGGTTGCTGTTCGTGCGCGAAATTAACTTTAAATCCATTTAAGTTAAAGCTTAACTCGCAGTTTGAGAGGCACACGCAGTGGCCGGAGTCAGTCTTGGAATTCGCTTCCAAGACAATTCCGGAACGCTGTCCTTTAAAACCTGTGAGCTAGATTCAGCCCTTACGAAAGAGAGGTGGCCGCGCAAATTCGGACAGTCGGATAAGTGGTTTGGCCGGGGCCTGAGCCAGCGATAATGCCGGCAAAGGAACCGAGGAAATGACGAAGAGAACTCGACGGACGCACTCAGCGGCGTTCAAAGCGAAGGTGGCGCTGGCAGCGGTCAAGGGCGAGCGGACGCTGGGTGAACTGGCGCAGCAGTTCGATGTGCATCCGAACCAGATCACGGAAAGGAAGCGGCAGTTGCAGGAGCGCGCGGCCGATGTGTTCGGCTCGCCGGGCACGCCGTCGAGCGAGCCACCGGTGGATGTGAAAACGCTGCATGCGAAGATTGGCCAATTGACGCTGGAGAATGATTTTTTAAGCGGCGCGCTCACCAAGTCGGGATTGCTGAGCGCAAAGCGATGATCGATCGTAGGCATGCGCTGCCGGTTTCGCATCAGACGCGGCTGGTTGGCATCGCGAGATCGAGCGCATATTACCGACCACAGCCGGTCAGCGAGGCCGATCTGTTGCTGATGCGACGAATCGACGAACTGCATATGGAGTTTCCGTTTGCCGGAGCACGGATGCTGGCGCGCCTGTTGCGCCGGGAAGGCCATGAAGTTGGTCGCCGTCGCGTGCGCACACTGATGAAGCGCATGGGCGTGGAGGCGCTGTACTGCAAGCCGAACACAAGCCGCCGCAACGCGCAGCACAAGATCTGGCCATATCTGCTGCGCGGCCTGAAGATCGAGCGGGCCAATCAGGCGTGGGCACTCGACACGACGTACATTCCGATGGCGCGCGGCTTCGTGTATCTGACGGCGGCGGTGGACTGGGCGAGCCACAAGGTACTCTCGCATCGGGTCGCCATCACGCTGGAAGCCGTGCACGCCGTCGAAGCACTGGAAGAAGCGTTCGCCCGTTACGGGCTGCCGGACATCGTGAACACCGATCAGGGTAGCCAGTTCACGGCGGGTGCGTTCACCGAGGCCGTGCTGGGTCGGGGCATCCGGCTGTCGATGGACGGCAAGGGAAGTTGGCGCGATAACGTGTTCGTCGAGCGAGTATGGCGCAGCGTCAAGTACGAGGAGGTCTACTTGAAAGCGTACGAGTCGGTCAGCCATGCCCGGCGTTCCATCGGCGAATACATCGAGTTGTACAACCGGAAACGGCCCCATTCGAGCCTGGCGGATCAGACGCCGGATGAGGCATACTTCGCGACGCTGCCTGCGATCAAATCGGCAGCATGACTGCCTCGGACATTCCACTTAAAAATATCGAAAACCTGTCCGAACGAGCGCGGCCACCTCTCTCATCTCAATGAGCTCTTGTCCGCTTTTCAGGCGAGCGAAGGTGTGGTGGTGCGAGGATCGGACGGGGAGGAGCCCGGACATCCAGTCATCGTGCCATCTGCTTTGTTCTCTCAAATGCGGAATCTGGATGGTGATCAGGGGGCCAAGGGAATGCTGCAGCAAACATCGATACCGGTCCGAATGGTGGATATTGGCAAGGCTGCCTTGATAGACGTGGATGACGTTAAAGATTTGGTATCAGCCGGCGGGCTGTTGGTTTCCACCCGTATATGAGCCGCCTATGAAGTGAGACTTCGGGCTGGACCATCGAAACGCTTCAAATCAAGCCAACCTGCCGGGCGGGTTGAGTTTCAAATTGATCGCCCGCAGCAATGGAGCGGCAGCAACGTCTTTCTGCAACTGCTAAACCCCGAATTCTTCGCCGGCCGCGTTGCGTTTGAGCACCAGACTGAGTTCTTGGGAAATAACTACCTGGCCAACCCGCCGGTTGATCCAGCACTGCCCGTGCGCCTGCCTGGCGATGTGGCGGCGGCAGGAATGCGTGAGGCTGACCAACGCGGCCTGCACTTCGAGCCAACGGTGTGGCGCAACTTGTCGAAGCAGCGGAACAACAACAGGTCGGTCTCCGCAAAGCCTAAACAAAGCAGCGAGTAGGTTCGTAGGGTTTGGTCAGAGTTAGGCTCGCAGCAAGGCCGGTTGTATCCGCATCGGTGCCGCTACTGAGACCTCAAACCGTGCTCACTTGCGGTCGTGCGCTCAGTTGGAAGGTATGGGATAGCAACGCACACTCGCAAATGCCGACCGCATTCAGGGGACGCTGGACGCTGCTGGCCTCCGCCGTAACCAGTGGCTCAGTGCCAACGCTGCGATGGCTGCAATCACAGCAATCGCCGCGCCGACCAGGGCCATGCTGTGGCTTCCCACGCTGCGATGCTGGCACCGCCGATCACCGCGCCCAGCGCGATCCCGCCATTGGCGGCAGACACGTTGATCGTGCCCGCCAGGGCCTGCGCCTGCGGCGCAGCCTTCATCACCCGAATCTGGCAGATGGGGTACAGCGCCGTGTTCGCGATGCCCCACACGCCTAGGGCGATCGCCAAGCCGACGTGTTGCGCTGCGAGTGCCAAGGTGGCCAGCATGCCGACCGCCAGCACCACGCTGAATGCGGCAGTCGTCGCCAGCGGTCCGCCCAAAGGCCACCAAGCCAGTTCCCAACCAAGCCAACGGCGCCGAAGCCCATCAACCACCAGCCCACGTGTGCCGGCGGCACGTTGGCCACCCGCTCCAGCAGATCGGCCAGGTAGGTGTAGCCGGTGAACATCGCGGTGAAGACGGCCACCGACAGCAGCACGTTGGCGACGAATGCCGGGACTCCATCCTGGCCACCTTAGCCCGAGGGTTCCGAGTGTGTTGGCCGGACGCATACATTGCTCCTTCAATGTACGGATCACACGCTCGACCACTCCGTTTTACTGGGGGCAGTTGAGCGTGATGAATTCCTGCGTAAGCGCTCGGTGAATTCATCTTGATTGCCAGAGAGTCGGCGGGGCATCATGTCCGCGATGTCTAGCTTTCGCGCAGCCGCGGCGCGCTTCTACTTCAACTGTTATTTGACTACGCCCATCACGGCATCCGATCGACTTCCATCCGTCAGTCCAGTATCGCTTAGCGGGCATGACCGTGCGTATCTGCAAGCCGGCATGATCGGTGGTCGCCGCAGGTGCTCCAGCGCGATTTCGAGACGCTGAAGCCCTTTATAGCTCACGCAGGAGTGGGCTCCATTACTTCCAATCTTCCCGTCGCGATGCACCTATGCGGCACCCAGGGCATTTGCGACAAATGGCTCAAAACGTTGGGAACGTGGCCTAAGCCATTGTCGAGCTTGGACTATTCATTCACCACGTAGCTTTAAAAGCAGCTTGACAGCGGACATTTTTCATGGCCTCTCACCGGCGCCGACGTTGAGCAAGGCGAGACGGCGCTCAATGACTCGACCTCGTTTTTCCGTTCATCTTGGAAACGGTCCGCCGCATGCAGGTCAGGCGTGTGGTCCGCATTCTTTCACGAGCGGACGATGTTGGCAGGTTTGAAGCGCCGGCGATCAACGAGCGGAGTCAACAGAATCCGGACTCGCCCGCGAGCGTTAGTCGTGAGGATCACCAGTGCATTCCATAGCTCGGGCAGGGTCGGACATTGCTTGCGAGCCTGCGGGCGACGCGCATGTGCACTGTGGCATCCTCGTCAGTGCCGGCCACGACTTCCCAACGTGTATTGGATTGGGCTGGAATTCGGAAGTGACGGTTGCGTCGACCCATCATCAGACCGCATAGAATCTCGCCGACCAGAAACCCATTGTCGCGCATATACCGATGTGCACGACGACGATCGGCTGGTCGCCGTCGGAGACGATCAATCGAAATCGGCAAGCGCCTTGCCCGCGGGCAGGTCGTCGAGTTCGCTGTATGGCGTCTTGTGGTGCATCCGGCATCTCCGATCGAAAGAAAAGCCAGCGCGATGGGTGGTCCCTTCAACGTACCGAGTGGCCGACGAAGTCAAGGTCAGGTGCCGTCGCCGGACGAGGGAATCGTCGATCGCAGTCGCACAACAGTACGCTGGCTAGTGAGACCCAACAACCGGCTCGTATCCTCGTTGCTGCGGCCCGCGATGAGCAGGCGGCGAGCGTAAGTGTTGCGCAAGGTCCGCGGACTCATGTCGGGCAGGCGGATATCGATTGCGAGCAGCTCGTCGCGCACGGCGAGTCCGAGCAGCGCGTCGTTCATCGGACCGCCGGCGCGAGGTGATGGAAAGAGAAGGCCATCATCCGTTGCCGCCAGCTGCGTGTACCAACGGGACAGGGCTGGCAGGGCGAACTCGGCAATACCGATGCGACGCGCATCGCGCGCGCCGCGCTTCGGGATTTCGATGTTTGGACGGACAGGTGACAGGTCGACCTCGGCGGCCTTCGCCAAACGGATCTCTTGCGCCGTGATGCCGGTGGCAAGCAGTAAGGCGACGATCGCACGGTTGCGCAGTACGCGGGCGTCCATGCCGTCGATGTCGAGCACGTGCGCCTGCAGCCGAATGTCGTCGGCCTCGGGGACATACACAGGATTCGGTTCGTCTTCGGGCCAGGCCTGAGCCAGCGCGAATGCGGACGCGGGATTCGTTTGCCGCACGCCAACGTCAGTCAGGTGGCGACACAGGCGGTCGATCAGCTTCTGGTACCGAAGGCGCGTCGTCGTGCCGGGCTGGCACCGGTTGTCGAGGTCGACAAAGAACGATTCGAGATCCTCGGGGCCGAAGGTGGCTAGCGTTTTGCGTGCGGCCGCGAGGTGTCGCATGAAGCGCTCGAACATCGCTTCGTGCTGAGTGATCGAGCGGGGCGAGAACGCGCGTCGATCCGCGCCGGCGGCTTCGGTGTGCTGCCATTGCCGATAGGCATCGGTCGGGGCGGAAAGCCAGTCGGAGATTGGGTTCATGACGTACTTTATATACTGAATGTCTGCCCGTCACCACCGGACGCGAATCTGCGATTCGCGCCTGAGCGTCCAACCGGAAGGGGAGGATGCCTCGTCACATGCAAAGCCGGCGGAACGCCATTTTTGCTGCGCCAGTGTTCCCGTTCGGGCCGTGCATCTTACCGTCCGTGTTCCGCACCAGAAAAATGTCAACGCCCGACACTATGGTTCGGTCGATCGTTCATCCACCGGGGTGGGTCCAGCCATGGTCCCCTGCTACACGCCACTCGTCTTCTTTCTGAGCGGTGTGCAGCGCTGAGCGCTCGAGCATCGTGTCGCTCATACTCGCTTGCCCGAGTTCGCCTGGACCATCGTCCGAACGATTGCGTACACGGTGGGAAGGTGCGAATCATCGCGGCCCCAGTCGACCGCGGCGTCGGAATTGCCGCCCGGTAGGTGGCTCTCGCTCAACCGAGCGAACGCGCGGATGACGGCCGGGTCGTGCCGTCCCTGAAAGCCCAGATCGGAAAACGCCTGCTCCTCGATTTCGAGCAACGCGTGCCAGCTGAGCAGGCGAGGGTCGGCGGCGCGGCTGAACGCATCGAGATAGCGTTGCGCGAGCGTGGCGACGATGCGCTGTAGATCGTGTGCCGCGCGCTGCACGGCGTGCTCGTATTGCACGAGATCAACGTCCGGTTGGTCCTGTTCTGAGTACATGGCGGAGGCGAGCCAGTATCGGGAGATCGCTGGCATAAAGAGAAAACGGCACTGTAAATATATACAGTGCCGAATCGACTCGCAAGTCCGGCCTATCGGTCGATGGCAAACGAGTCTTGATCCGTGCAGTTGATCCATGACGGTGGGCTGCCGCGGCCGTTCCACGTCGCGTCTGTTTCGGGATCGCGGTAGCGGGCCGGTGGCGCCTGCCATTTGTGTCCAGGGCTCGGCCCGTAGATCTCCCTCGCTGCAATGTCGAATTCGGCGACCAATCGCCTAACGGCTAGACGCCTTTCTAACAAAATCTGCCGCCGGCGAGGCGATCCAGGCCATACTGGATCTGATCACGCGCGCCGTTAGCGAAGGCGACAGCGTGCAGCTCGTCGGCTTTGGCTCGTTCTCGCAAGGGCAACGTGCCGCTTGGACCGGTAGAAATCCGACGACGGGCGCAGAGATAGCGATCGCGGCTGCGAAGACGGAAAAGTTCAGTGTCGGCAAGGCGTTCAAAGATGCAGTGAACGCACCTTGATTAGTAGCCGCGTCGGCCAGCCAGACGGGTAGAGAGAATTGCACGGAAGAAAGTGCAGACGTCTGCACAATCGGCCGTTCGGTCGGCTATTAGTTGGATGCTTATCGCAGGTTATCTCGGTGAGCGCCAACACGTTCCTGTGCGGGGCGGACCTCTCACGCTGAAGATCACTGATACGTATCAACGATCTGCATGGGCCAATCAACTCGGAGCGGTGACAGATCTGCTGGAGCGTGTAACACCTCGTTGGCATCGAGGCACTCAATCGCGAGAACTGAAGGGGAACATATTCAGGGCTATGTTACCCTTCATTTCGGGACATGGACGAAGCCGCGGCGTGCGCGGTACTCCCTGTAGGGAATTGCGCGGCCACACCGCGGCGATCGAAAAGCGGTGCCGTCACCGTTTCGGCGCCCCGGTATTTCTGGCGCCGGCGACGACGCGCCGGTGGGCGGGTTCATTGGCCATTGCGTCACACGCGGGCCGGGAGGTTCTTCGATCCGGGCGGGGCTGTTGGCGAGGCGACTTCGTCTCAGACGGTGCTGAAGCTCAATTGCGAGCGCCCACATTTAGCGTGGCGAAAGGGAAGGGCCTCGGCGCGCCGGCGGCTGAATTCTCTCCGCAGTGCGGAGAGAATTGGGGGAGCGCCCAGCAGGGTTCCGCCGTGGCTGAGATTCCGGTAACGTGGCCCCTATTGGCGCGCGCCGGCCCGCCGAGTCCTCCATTCAAGACCAGATGACCGAACTCGTCCCCGCATCCCTATTGACCGACATCCGCCACATGATTGATTCGGCGCGCGCCCGAGCGGCGGCGGCCGTCAATGCCGAACTGACCCTACTTTATTGGCAGGTTGGTTGTCGCATTCGAGATGATGTGCTGGGCGGTGAGCGCGCGGGTTATGGACAACAGATCCTCCCTGCGCTCGCCCGGCAACTGAGAGCCGAATACGGCCGGGGCTGGAGCGAGCAGCAATTGCGCCACTGCATCCGCGCGGCGGAGGTGTTCTCGGACGAGTCAATTCTCTCCGCACTGCGGAGAGAATTGAGCTGGACCCATCTGAAGATGTTGATGTACGTCGAAGACTCGCTCAAGCGCGACTTCTACATAGAACTCTTTCGCCTGGAGCGCTGGTCGTCGCGGCAGTTGCAGGAGCGGATGCAGTCGATGTTGTTCGAGCGCAGCGCACTATCGCGCCAACCCAACGAAGTGATCCGGCGCGAAGTGGCGCACCTGCGTGACGCACAGCAGATGACGCCCGATCTCGTGCTGAAAGATCCGTACATCCTCGACTTTCTCGGACTCAACGACCACTATCTTGAGCGCGACCTCGAGGATGCGATTCTGCGCGAGATCGAACAGTTCCTATTGGAGCTCGGTGCCGGCTTTACATTCGTCGCGCGCCAGAAGCGGCTGCCAATCGACGACGACGACTTCTATCTCGATCTGTTGTTCTACAACCGCAAGCTCAAGCGCCTTGTCGCCATCGAGTTGAAGCTCGGCGCCTTCAAGGCCGAGTATAAAAGTCAGATGGAGCTGTACTTGCGCTGGCTCGCGAAGCACGAGCAGGAGCCGGATGAAGCGCCGCCGATCGGCATTATTCTGTGCGCTGGGAAAAAACAGGAACAGATCGAATTGCTTGAACTCGGCAAAAGCGGCATTCACGTCGCCGAGTATCTCACCGTGTTGCCGCCACGCGAGACGCTGCAGGCGAAGCTGCACCAATCGATTGCCGCGGCCCGTGCCCGGCTCGACGATAAGGGGGCGTCTTGATGAAGGACGCCCCAGCATTGAATATCGACAGCACTTCCAGCCCGACTTCGCCCGATGCGGCTGATTCAATACGATCGATCGGGCAGCGAGTCGGCAACTATGTCGCGGCGCACTTGTTCGAAGCGAGCGCGCTAGCATTGACCTTAGTCACAGGCCTCGCCTACGTGGTTGGCCGCTCCTACTTGAACGGCTGGGAAGAGGCGGCCGGAGTACCCGGCCTGATGTTTCGACGCGATCTATCCGATGTCATGCTTGCAGGCGCGACCGTGGCACGTGTCTGGATGATGCCGGTGCTGTCGGCAGTGGCGCCGTTTTTGATTATGTGGGTCATGGCGACGGTGCCTGAATGGATGATGGCGCGATGGCCATTCCTGCCGCTCAAGCGGTGGTGCCGGCGGGCTCGACGCGTGTACCGCAGCGGTATCGATCAGATTGGTTTGAGGCAGCGCTACGCGGTCGCGGCTTATATCGCGACGCGAGGTCTCGAGCCGCAAGCGCGACGAGCATCCGAAGTGTGGTGGCGGTGGAAGGTGCTCGGCGCGCGGCACGGCCGTACTGCCGAACGAGAACATGTCGTTCGCCCACGACGCGCGATGCGGCGTGTGACATTCGTGATGCTGCTTGCTGTCGTGACCGCTGAGTCGGCTCTTTTTGGCTACACATTCTTCGTCAGCGCATTTCTGGACGAACCGCGTCGCTTGGGGCGCGAAAATTTCGCGAAAATCTATCTAGCAGTCACTGGTCGCGTGCCATACCAGTACGGCGATCAGCCTCGTGCTGCGCAGGAGCTGCAAGCTTGGGCGTGTGAAGGTCGCGCGATGCTTTCATATTATCGAGCAGTGATCCTAAGCAACTCAGCGGAGTCGTCGAAATCCGACGCGACGTACTATTTATTACAGGGTGCAGACCACACCTTTATGTTGCTTGGGGAGGCCGGCTCTGTAATTCGATCGCTTGGTGACGCGCCGTTCTCTATTTCCGAGTCGAGCGCCCGGCCTCTCTCGCACCGGGCACGCAGATGCGAGAGTGTTCGCTAGTCTGGGAAGGAAAGATTATCCGCGTACACATAAAACCTGACGAGGCTGTCCTTCTAACTTCACTTCACCATGTCCGCTGACCCGATAACCTACTGTCTTGAGTGCATCTCGGATTACAGAGATTTCGAACGACTGAGCTCGGCTATTTTGGCGGGGTTGGGATACTTGGAGATAGATCCGCTTGGCGGGACGGGTGACGAAGGCCGGGACGCGCTCATCCGAAGTGACAGTCAGGGCCGTAAAATCAGCTTTGCTTACACGGTCCGGTCTGACTGGCGTGCAAAGCTCCGCAGCGATTGCAAGCGGGTTCATGATACGGGTCATGCGCCAGATGTCTTCGTGTTTGTTTGTACGGAGGCGCTGTCTGCATCGGACAAAGATTTCGCACATCAGTTTGTCAACGACACGTACGGTTGGTCGCTTGACCTCTTCGACCTTGAGCGACTGCGCGTACAACTTGTTGGACCGCAGCGTCATCTGATAGCGCAGCACCCGAGCATCTTCGCGCCTCCGTTCTTTCCACAACGCGGTGGAGAGTCAATCGCTGAGAGCCGCGATACGTTGCTGATTGATCATGTGAGGGAAGATCACGCCGTTGCCACATGGCTAGCCCGTCGACTGACGCTTGCGGGATATCGGACATGGTGTCATGGCAGTGCACCGCTTGCCGGGGAGCACCCCGACGATGCTGTGCGAACGTTACTTGAGGCTCGCGCACTTCAATACTTGCCGCTGGTGTCGACTGCCAGCCTGTCAGACAGTATCTTCGTCGAACGATGCACGCTCGCTACGAGCAAGACGGATTTCGTTCTACCTTGCACGGTCGCCGTGGCATCTGATTTACACATGCCTTCGCGATTGACGAAATTGGTTCCGGCCGTCTTCACGGATTCATGGAACGTTGGCCTGGACCAGGTTCTTGCTCGACTAAGTACGTTGGGTAGCAAGCCAAGCCTGGATCGCGAAAGAGGGCGTCAGATTGCCCTTCGTGATTACCTGCCGACGCGGGTGATCGTCGCGAAACCTGAGCCAGTTTATGCGAATGTGTTCGCCCTTCAGCTTCCGGAATCGATGCTACTTTTCGATCTTCGTAGGTCGCTTACGGAAGCACAAGTGCTTGATCTCCGCAGTCGATGGGCATTTGTCGAACTTGGCGCGACCCGACTTGTTGCTTTCACTCCGCCCCCGGAAAACGCCATCCCGGCGATAAAGGTGAACCGTACACCTGAATTCCTGTGGCATCACGTGAAGGAGCGGGATGGCAAGCGGACTCAGGATCTCGCAAAGGAACTGGCTTGGCGCAGTCTGCAGGTGGTCTGCGCACAGAAAGGCCTCAGATTTTGCCACGACCGCAAAGTTTTCTATTTTCCCGAGCGCGAGTCGGGTGAGTGGAATCAGGCCATACGGCATGTCGATGGGCGCGCAACAAGTGTGCAGCTTACGGGCGAGCGCACGAAAGGTTGGGGGGAGCGCGCGTCACGGTTCCTTTACCAGCTAGCTCCCATTTTTCGCCCGCAGCTTGACGTTGATGGGTCATGGAACGTGGTTGTCAAAGTCTACGTGCGTGTCACAACACTCGATGGTGAATTGTTCGAGGGAAAAGAAATCGGGCGGCGTCGAAAGATCGTCACAAGAGCGTGGTGGAACCAGCAATGGCTTGCGCGCCTGCTGGGCGTAGTTCAGGGCCTTGAGACCTCACCCGGTCACGTGATGGTAGGTGAAGGGAGGCGCACGGTAATCATGCAGACCCGGCCGCTCAGTTGGGAGTGTCCGGTCGGTCTCGATGTATTAGCGCTGTCCGGCTTGTCGGATATTGGCCAAGAGATCGCTCAGTATCGCGAGCGACTAGACGATGACGATGATGGGGAAGGCGGTGATGCGTCATCCTCGAGCGACGGAGCTTCCGCACTATGACGGACGTATTTCACTTCCTTGGCGAGCCCCTGCTTCAGTTCGGCTATGGCCAGACCGCCGAAGACCCGCATGATGGTCTCGCACTCTTTGGGCCGGCAGAGCCGCGTACACAGTTGCCCGACCACATTGTCATCGGCACGGCTCAAGGGGTCGAACTCTGGAACGATTGGTGCGCTGCGCTGAATACCTCTGTAGCGTGTGTTGATCCGGCGCGCCACCGGGCGTGGCCTCCATTTCCAGGCTTCGACGTTGCGTTTGGCGCACGATGGCCGAATCCGGTCCGCCGATACCTTGTAGATGCTGCCGGTCTGTCGGACGCCTCGCGCAAGACGGACAAATATGAACGCGCTTATGCGGTTGCGGGACTGTATATGGCGCCAACTGGCCGGCTTTCGAAGCTCGACGCGAGGCCGGCGCTTGCCGTATGCGTCGTCCCCGATGAGGTTTACGAAAACTGTCGACCGAAATCATCGGTTGCACTAGCAAAGCGCAGTGATACCGCCCGAAGCAGGCGCGAGGAAAAATTTCTCAAGGATGCGATCGACGATCGCAACAGCGGTCAGACCCGTATGTTCGACGACGAGGATCCGGCCGTTCTGGATGTACTGCAGGAAATGGACGAGTTTGAGGAAGCTCGCGGCTTGTCGCCCGACTTTCGACGTCAGCTTAAGGCGAGAATGATGGCACACGAGCTGCCGGTTCAGATTATTAAGGAATCGACGCTACGAATCGTGCCACCGGTCCGAAACGGTGAGCCTGGGACCAATCCGCTGTCGGACCGGCTCTGGAACTTCGGTACAGCAGTTTTCTATAAATGCGGCGCCAAGCCGTGGAAAACGCCGTGGGCGCGGGAGGGAGTGTGCTATGTCGGCCTTGCATACAAGCTGACGGAGGATGGGCGCAACGCGTGTTGTGCCGCACAGATGTTTCTTGACAGCGGCGACGGCGTGGTTTTTGTTGGAGAGTTCGGTCCGTGGTATTCAAAAGAGCGCGGCGAATTTCATCTGCCGCCCGACAAGGCCGAAGCGCTGCTTCGCGGCACAATCGAGACGTACAAGCAGGAGGATGGACGTCCTTTGAAGGAGATATTCCTGCATGCCCGTTCTGGAATCGACACGGAAGAATACACTGGCTTTCTTCGCGCGTGTCCGCCAGGCGTCAAGCTGACCGCAATACGGGTTCGTCAGGACCGTGGTGGCTTACGACTCTATCGATACGATGAACACCCAAACGTGTCGAAGCGGGGTCAACATCCGGTTCAGCGTGGGGTGTTCTGGCAGCGCTCTGAGCGATACGGACTCTTGTTCACGAACGGCTTCAAGCCGCGGATCGCGACTTACGATGGCTTTGAGGTGCCAGTTCCTTTGGCAATCAGCATCCAGCACGGCGGCGCCGATATTGTGCAAGTTGCCAAAGACATTCTCGGACTTACGAAGTTGAACTACAACGCGTGCCAGTTGGGCGAAGGGCAGCCTATCACGGTAAAGTACTCCGACAGGGTTGGCGAAATCCTGCTCGCCAATCCGGGACTGCCACCAGAAAAGTGGCGGCACAATTTCAAGTATTACGCATAGAGGAATATGAGGAGAAGGGCGTGTCGCGTCCACCGCTATTAGCGCTCGAACAGACATTGCTCAGGGACGAAAAATCGCCTTGGCGTTTCGCGTGGCACACATGCCTCAATTGCTTACTAATACGCTCGGGAAAGCCCGTGCCTTCTGCCCCAAGGGTTCTTTGGAAGAGCTCTCGGAGTGAGCTGAGCTTGAATCCATGTTCATGCCACTGCCTCCCGATCAAGGCGTGGAAAATCTGCATTTTGCAAATACAATGTACGTTTCAATGCGTTACGATGTCCCTATCGGTCATCGATACCATGGCACGCACTAAACACAAGAATTCCTCCGCGTAAATGGAGGTGAATGGGGAGGACGGCTTGAGCAGTATCAACGGCGCGGCGGAGCTTTTGTCCGTTGCAAACAATCCCAAATACTCAGAGGCCGGTGGCGGGCACGGGGCCAAGGGCGTCGACTTTTCGCGCATCTGGGCCGTCTTCCGAATGATGGAGTTGGAGAAGGCGAGTGAGCCGGACTTCTTACTCCTCTTCGAATCCGTTCAGGATGTTGCCGAGCTTGACTCCGTGACAGCCCCGACTCGGGTGAAGGTCTACCAGGTCAAGAAGAAGGATTCCGGCACTTGGACATGGTCTGTGCTAACCGGCACCGTCGAACCCAAGGCTCCGCCGGCCCCCTCGACGAAGGCGGCTAAGGCAAACGCTGCGCCACCCAAGTTGGCGAAGGCCCCCGACTTCAAAAAGGTCCCCGAATCGGTTCTCGGTAAACTGCACCTAAGCTTGAACGCTTTCACGGCTCTGCCGGTAGAGGGCGTATTCCTCTCGAATCAGGGTTGCGACTTCCCGCTTAAAACCGGGGGGGCGACGGCCACGGCGATGGCTTGCTCGCTCGCTGACCTAGCAACTGACCATGTGCAGCTTTTGACCGACGCCTTAGCTTCGCTGTCACCCGGCGGCTTACCGCCGGACCTAGCCCGCATGAAGCTCCAGAAGGTCGCCATACACCCGGATAACCTCAATGCGCCTGCAATTGAAGCTGCGCTGGATCTGCTAAACGAGCGTAGTCCCGGGCACGCTGGCCAAGCCAAGGCCTTCGTCGAATCGCTCCTAATGAAAATATCGCCCCTTACTCGGCGAACCGACACCTGCTTGTCGTTCAACGAACTCGTCAAGGAGCGTGGGTTTTCCAAAAGCGCATTTGTCGCAGCTCTGGCGGCGCTGGAGACCGTGCCTGACCGCAATGCGTTATTCAATGATTGGATGAACCAGCTTCAAACAGAAGGGCTGGACTTCATGACCATCTCGTCTGTGCGCGTCGCAGCCACGCGCGCCCAGCAGGAGCGACTCACCGGAGGAACTGACGTCTCCAGAGAAATCGACGATTTCAGCGATGTCTGGATTGCGGCCAACCCGCCCACATCGAAGTTGCGGCCGTTCGTCGAGGCCGCGCTAGCCGAGCTCAAGGTCCAGTTCAGCGCCCATCGCGACCACGACCTGATAGCCCGGTTCGTCATGAGAGCCATAACAAAATGCGTGGACCCGAACTGAGACTCCTCGTCCGAAGCCTGAGAACTAAAGACTATGCATCGCTTCCGATTCAAAAACATCTGGCTGCTCTCACATCAGGAGCACAAGGCTCGACACGTGGAGTTTCATCCGAGCAAGAACCTGCTGGTGGGCAGAAATCATACCGGCAAGACGACGCTGATTCGGAGCCTGTTTGAGACGCTCGGCGCCACGCCGCAAGGGAAGCTCGAACAATGGGACCAGAACGCTGTCTCGCTGCTTGAGTTCTCTGTTGATGACAAGCGCTACTTCGCGCTTCATCAGGACGGCCGGCGCGCGCTTTTTGACGCTACGTTCAACTTGCTCATTTCGACGGCTAAGTTCGGCGAATGGTCTAAGCGTTTCTGCGAGACAACTGACTTCAACCTAGTCTTCTCTGACAAGAGACAGGCAGAGGTTGTCCCCGCTGACCCAGCATGCTTCTTCGCTCCGTTCTACGTGAACCAAGACGGAAGTTGGCAGGCTGAATGGAACACTTTCGGTGGTATGAAGCGCTTTAGCGCACCGTTCAAGCCAATTCTCGAATACTTCACTGGCGTCTGCCCGCCTGAATACTACGCAGCCAGCGCAGAGAAGTCCCAACATGCCAAGGCGCTCGAGGAGCACCGTCGGGAATACAAACTGCTAGAGCGCACCATCGAGCGCTTCAGCAAGTCTGTCCCGCTGACAGGCCCCAAAGTCAACGCCGACAACTTTGCTGCAGAGATCGAGCAACTCACCAAAGAGGTCAATGAGCTCAACACTCGACAGGAGCGCCTTAGGAGCATTATCGTCCGTGAGCAAGAGCTCGTGAAGAGTCTGGATCATCAGATACATCTTGCCGAAAGAGCTTTGGCTGCATACGACAGCGATGCGAAGTATCTTCTTAAGGAAGGCGCAGATCCACTCATTTGCCCCACGTGCCACGCCGAGCATGAGAAGCCCTTCCTTGACCTGCTGGAGTTCGCCGAGGATGCTCGGGTGCTTCGGGAGCTTGCCGCACGGCTCCGAGAGGATGCTGCGGAGGTTCGTACTCGGACGCACAAGGCATTCTCTGAGCTGAATTCACTGAACGAGAACTACTTGCGCATTTCCCGTCTGTTGGACTCGCGCAAGGGAGAGCTGAAATTCAAGGATGTCGTCGGCAGCCTTGGCGCCGAGTCCGCATTCGCGGCCTTCGAAGAGGAGCGCAAGCAGATACAAGCTGGCATCGATGCCGTGGTTCTCACCATCGATGCGCTTGAGACTAAGATGAACGAGCTTCGCTCGCTCAAACGAACGAAGGCAATCCTTACGGATTTCCGCGAGCACTATGCAGCCAGTCGTATTGCATTGCAATTGCATCCCGTGCCGACCAAGAACATGCAACTGGCGTCGCGTCCTTCGCTTTCGGGCAGCGGCGGCCCGCGGTCCATACTGGCTTATTACGCCGCCATCTGGCGTACCGTGCAGGGAAAGTCGGGTACGTACGACGTCCCGGTGGTTATTGATTCTCCCAACCAGCAGGCTCAAGACGATCTCAACCTTCCGGCCGTTCTAAGCTTCATCGCGAAGGATCTGCCTACCGGCATGCAGCTCATCGTCGGCCTAGAGACGCCAACCAACTTCTCTTTCGACCGCGAAGTGATCCTCACGCAGAAGTATGGGATGCTCATCGAGACAGACTGGGAGGCCACTCTGGCACTAGTGACGCCGCTCCTTAGAAAGATGTACGACGCAACCTTGGCACAGAGCCAAAGCTAGTGCGTGAATGGCAAATGCCTTAGCGTGCTGGCTGCAGGACGGTGCCAATTCGCCCTTCAGACCGGCCGCGCGTCAGCTCCTGAGCCGGACTGTGCCAGCGACAGGTCAGCGGCCAACAGCGAGAGTCCCGCTACGTCGGCCGAGGTGCAGCAATCGATGAAAAAGCGACATTGACGACAAGTGCTTGACCGGCAGCGACGGGTCGTTCAGCGTCGTTCGCGTCGCCCCAGAAACGCCTTTCGCTGTCGCGTGCCGATCTTGTCGTCGGGAACTGCACGCGACAGCAGGATAGGGAACCTTATCACTATGCTGTCATTGCCCGTTCAAACTCAGATTTCGCACAACGCGTGATTGCCGCTGCCGGCGTCGCAGGGGAGTTGACACCGGTCTTCGCAGGCCGCGGCAGATGACAACTTTGCCTCGCAAACGGTGACACGTTCAATTTGGTCTGCGGCGCGTCACGCGGGTTACTCCACCACCTTGAACACGCGATTCTTATCGATCACGCCGGCTTTCGGTAATTTGCCATCGTCGTCTGCGGCGGGCCGCAGATGCCGATCGTCGAGCGCCGGCCCGGTGTAACGGCTGCGCGGCCGGATCACCTTGCCGACGCGCAACTGCTCGATGCAGTGGGCGAGCAGCCCGACGCTGCGCGCGATCGAGAACAGCCCGAACGCCGCATCGCGGGGCAACCGAAGCTGCACCGACAGCATCGCAAGCGCTACGTCGATGGTCGGCCGCAGGCCGGTGAGCGCCGTAACCTTGTCCACGAAGTGCGCGATCTCGGCCGGCGGGTCGAGTCGCGCGAGCAGCGCGGCCGCGCGCGGATCGCCGTCGGGGTACAGATGATGACCGAAACCGGGAAGCGGGATCGCGGACCTCAGGTGATGATCGACGACGCGCTCGGCCCCCAATCGTTGCACGTCGTCGAACATCGCTCGCACGCGTCCCGACGCGTCGCCGTGCAGCGGGCCCGACAGCGTGGCGAGCCCTGTCAGCAGGCAGCCGGCCAGGGAAGCACCGGTCGATGCCGTGATGCGCGCGGCGAATGCCGAGCTCGTGATCTCGTGGTCGGCGACCAGCACCATCGCGCGGCGCAGCAGGTCTGCGCCACGGCTGTCGAGGGTCCAGCCGGCTGCGAGCCGCTGATGGGTGCAGAGTGTGCCTGCGCCGGCATCGTCATGTGCGCCGAACGCGCGCGACACGATCGCGACGAGCTGCCCGGCCTCGATGTGGAGCGCGCTGTCGAGCCGGCCGAGCGTCGAATGGCCGTGTGCGGCGAGCGTCGCGAGCGTCGTGAACGCGCATTGCCGATCGCGCTCGCCGGCCGGCAGTACGATCGCCGGCGCATCGAACGACACGGGCGTGGTGGCCTGCCAAAGCAGCGCAGCCGTTTCCTCGAGCGTGGCGCTATCCGCGAGCTGAATGCTGTCGCGGCCGCGATACCACGCGCGACCCTTCGAGAACGTGGTGATGCCGCTATAGATGCACGGCTCGGCGCCGAAGATCGTGCCGGCCGCCAGCGCCGCACGTTTGCGGCCGACTTGCTTCTTGCGGCACAGTGCGACCACGTCCTCGGCGCGATACAGGCTCCTGCGCGGATCGTCCGGATCCTGCATCACGGCGATGCTACCGCGGCTCGCGTACGCATAGACGGTCTGTGCCCGCACGCCGAGCCGCCGTGCCGCTTCCGTCAGGGTGATCCAGTTCTGCATGGGGGTCGTGATGAGGATGCGGCTGGTGCGTGACCGCGTGCGCCGACTATAGACCGGGTTCAGTTGAATGTCATCTCGGCCGGACGCCGCTCGAGCACTTCGACGAGGATGTCGCCAGGCGCGCGCACGAAACAGCAGCGCACGCCGGCGCGGACCCGCGTGATGGGCTGGGCGATCTCGGCACCGTTGTCGACGAGGTGGGCGTAGGCCGCATCGAGGTTCTCAACCAGCACACCGAAGTGATCGATCCCCTGCACGCGGGCACCGTCCGGCTTGATCGCCGAATGCGCGTGCGGCAGCGCCGTGATGAACAGGTTGATGTCACCAATCCGCAGGTCAACGCGACCGGGGCGTCGCACGATTTCGGCGTTCAGACAGCGCGCGAACCAGGCGGCCGTCGCTTCGACATCGGCCGAGCAGAGTTGCAGGTGATCCCATTTGAATTCGATCATGATGGTGGGGCGTCAGGTTGGGGAGTCCGCGCAAGGGCAGGTGGCAGCAGGAGTGCAGTTCAGAGTTCGATACGCGACAGCTTGCCGAGCAGCACCGAATACGACAGGGTGCCGACGAGGCAGATCGCACCCATCAGGTTCAGCGCCCAGAAAAAATTACCGGTGTGCTGTGTCACGTAGCCGATCATCAGCGGCGTGGTCACGGCGGCGATATTCGCGGCGAGGCTCGTGATGCTGCTCGTGAGCCCGACATAGCGTTTCGGCGCGATCTCGGACACGGCCGCCCACGACATCGAGCCGATTCCCTGCGCGAAGAACGCGACGGTCAGGATCGCGATTACCAGCGCGTTCGAATGCACGAAGTTGACGAGCACGATCGATGCGCCGAGGAAGGTGCCGATCACGAGCGGCGCCTTGCGCGATGACGACATCGACACACCGCGCCGGATGCAAAGATCGGACAAATAGCCGGCGATCAGGATGCCCAGCGTCGCGCCGATGAACGGCATCGCCTGGAAGAAGCCGACCTTGATCATCGACATGTGCCGATCCTCGACCAGATAGGTCATGAACCAGGTCGTGAAGAACACCAGCAGCGTGTTGTTGCAGAACTTGCCGAGACAGATCGCGAGGATCTGCCGGTAGCCGAGCAGACGCAGCGCCATGCGCCAGTCGAATGGATCGCGCGCGGTCACCACCGGGCGACCTTCGGTGATGTAATGCAGCTCGGCCGCATTGACTCCGCGATGGCGCGACGGATCGCGATAGAGCCGGTACCAGACGACGCTGAACAGAACGCCGAACGCGCCCGTCGCGAAAAACACGGTGCGCCAGCCGAACGCCGACGAGATCCACAGCAGCAGGCCGGTGAAGAGCGGTGTGCCGATGTACTGGCCCATCACGTACACACTCGTCGCAAACCCGCGCTCCTGGACCGGAAACCACATCGTCACCGCGCGCGCGTTCGACGGAAACGCGGGCGCCTCGAGCGCGCCCATCGCGAGCCGCGAGCCGAGCAGCATGTGATAGCCGTGCGCGAGCCCTTGCGTGAGCGTCGCAAGCGACCAGCCGACGAGCGACAGAGCATACGCTACGCGCGAGCCGAGCAGGTCGGCGAGCACGCCTGCCGGCAGCAGCGCGATTGAGTACGCGAGGCCGAACACCGCGAACAGCTCGCCCATCTGCACGCGGGTGAGCGCGAGATCCTTCGACAGCGCGGGCGCGACGATGCCGAGCGCCGAGCGGTCGACGTAGTTGAGGATCGTTGCCACGAGCAACATCGACAGCACGCCGTAGCGCACCCGGGATCGTGTTGCGATGCCCGCGTGCGCGTCGAACTCGCGCATGGCCGAAACCTGCTCTTCTGCGGTTTTCAATGTCGTCTCCTATTTTTATGGGGGTTGCGCCGGCGCACTTGCCGTGCTCGGGCGCGCGTGCGGTCAGCCGCGTCCGACGAAGGGCATCGCGCTCGCCATGATCGTCATGTTCAGAATGTTGGCTTCAAGCGGCAGGTTGGCCATCTGCACGATCGCACTCGCGACATGCGCGACGTCGACGCGCGGCTCGGGCGCGATGCGGCCGTCGGCCTGCAGCACGCCGCTGTCCATGCGTTCGGTGAGCGAGGTCGCGGCGTTGCCGATATCGATCTGGCCGCACGCGATGTTGAACGGCCGGCCATCGAGGGCAAGCGAGCGCGTGATGCCGAGGACGGCGTGCTTCGTGGCCGTGTACGCGATCGTGTTCGGGCGCGGGGTGTGGGCGGAGATCGAGCCGTTGTTGATGATGCGCCCGCCTTGCGGCGTCTGGCGCTTCATCTGGCGCCACGCGGCGCGTGCGCACAGGAACACGCCAGTCAGGTTGGTCGCGACCACGTCGTTCCAGAATTGCACCGTATAATCGTCGATCGGCACGGCGCCGGCGTTGCGGCCCGCGTTGTTGAACAGCACGTCGAGGCGCCCGAACGTATGCGCGATCTGTGCGAAGCTCGCGTCGACCGATGCTTCGTCGGACACGTCGGTCGGAATCGCCGCTGCCACGCCCCCGGCCCGCTCGATGATCTCTTGCGTCGCGAGTAGCGGATCGATGCGCCGGCCGAGCAGCGCGACGCTGAAACCGGCTTGCGCGAGCGCTACCGCAGCGGTCTGTCCGATGCCGGTGCCTGCGCCCGTCACCGCCGCGATTTTCTTCCCTGTCTGCATTTTCCCGACCTCGTGTTCGGTTCGTTGAGCGTGAGAAAAGCATTGCGCGGCGGCGACGCCGCAGCAATCTTGATTCGTTCAATCAACATCAACTGCCCCGTCCTGACGGGCGCAAGTCAGGGTTTTCCTGAGTTCGTAGCGGTGCCGCGCGCGTGTTGCCGCGGCCTCGCACGACGGGGATATGCCCGGAGACGTTCGGGTCATCCGGCGGCGCGCACGGCCGCGCGGATATGTTGATCGAATCAATCAATATTGACCGGCGCCGACTGCCGTTCGTAGGCTGTGTTCCGTTTTCCGACTCAAGGACGAGACCATGCCTGACAACAATCGCACCCGCCTGCTGGTTGCGCGACGCGTTCCCGCCGCGGTGGCCGCACGCGCCGAATCCGAATTCAACGCGTATGTCACGGACGCCGACATGGACGCGCCGTCCGTCGTCGAGTTCTGCAACCGCTACGAGACGCCGGCGGTGCTGATCGGCAAGAAATCGGGGCTGCAAGCCGAGCACATCGCGGCATTGCCGCCGAGCGTGAAGATCATCGCGAATGCGAGCGCCGGGTACGACCACATGGATGTCGCCGCCGCACGCGCACGCGGCATCACGGTCAGCAACGCATCCGACGCGCTGACCGATTGCACGGCCGATTTCACGATGCTGCTCGTTCTGGCCGCGTGCCGGCGTGCGTCGGAATACGAGCGCATCGTGCGCGCGGGGTGGGGCAAGTCGTTCGGCATGACCGACATGCTCGGCACGCGCGTGAACGGCAAGACGCTCGGGATCGTCGGTTTCGGCCGGATCGGCCGCGCGGTCGCCCAGCGCGCACGCGGGTTCGGGATGAAGATCATCTATACCGATCGGCGGCCGGCACCGCCGGAGATCGAGGCCGGCGCGCGCTATTGCGGGGATCTCGACACGCTGCTGCCGCAGTGCGACATCCTCACGCTGCACGTGCCGGGCGGCGGCACGCCGTTGATGACGCGCCGCGAGTTCGGTTTGTTCGGTTTGATGCGCGACGGTGCGGTGTTCGTCAACGCGGCGCGTGGAAGTCTCGTCGACGAGGATGCGCTTTACGACGCGTTGACCTCGCATCGGCTGTTCGCCGCGGGGCTTGATGTTTATTGGAACGAGCCCAACATCGATCCGCGCTTTGCCACACTCGACAATGTGTTTCTGTCGCCGCACATGGCGAGTGCGACCATCGAGACGCGCGACCAGATGGGGCTTACCGCGCTCGACAATGTCGCGGCCGTGCTTGACGGGAGGAGAGCGCCGAACGCGCTGTGATGATGGCGGCCGCGTGCGCCGGTCCATGCCGGGGTATCCGATCGCGGGAGCCCCGGCAGTCGGCGCGTCGTTACTTCAACAATCGCTGCGCCATCAGCACTTCGTGCGCGGCCTTGAACGGGCGGAGGCCCTGCGGAATGCCCGAATAAGCAGCCGCATGCACGAGCGTCGCTTTTGTCTCGTCAAGGGAGGAGGGACGACGGACGCCCTAATGTCGATGGTTGCAGTGCTTTCTCCTAGAACTCGCCTGATGCGACTACTCCACGCCTCCGCTTCTGGATTCCATGAAACATTGAATTCCGTCTTCCCCGTTGGAATTAAGTCATAAGATGTCACATAATATGTGGATGTGAGCCATCCTAGTAAACATGCGGAAAGTAGTTGGAGATAGGTTGCACAACGACGACCACAGTTATACGATGACTGACTATGTTGGCGGCCGACGGCACGCAGTCGAACGGTCTCGCACTGCTGCCGTCGTCCGTCACATCGCATTTTCCGCCGTCGGCCGCATCCATGCCCCCGACCCTCCGCACCGGGAATACGTTCGTGAAAATCGTCGCCATCGAAGTCATTCGCCTTTCGCTCGCATTCGATGCGGGCCGCCGTCCCGCCGCCGCAGTTGAACCGGCCGCCGCGGACTCGTATAACGCCGCAGACCGCTCGCTGCGCCGCATGGAGTCGCTGCTGGTCAGGCTCACCGATGTCGCAGGGCGCGTCGGCTGGGGCGAAGCATTCGGTCATATGGTCAATCCCGTCACGTTCGCCGCGCTCGAAGGCCCGGTCGGCCGCTGGTTCAAGGGCGCCGAATTCGAGCCTACGCGGCACGGGATCGCCGCATTGCGTGACGCGGCCGATCGCGCGTTGCATGCGTTCGGGCGCACCGGACCGGTGTTGTACGCGTTGTCCGCGATCGACACGGCGCTGCACGACCTCGCCGCGCAGGCGGTCGGCGTGCCGCTGTATCGCTGGCTCGGCGGCCATCGCAACGAGATCGACGTGTATGCGAGCCTGGTCAGCTACGACAACGACCCCGACGAAGTCGCGCGCCACGTGCGGCTGGCGTCGGACGAGGGGTTCCGGCGCATCAAGCTGCACGAGACGCAACGTGCGGCCATCGCGGCCGCGCGCGCGGCACTGCCGGCCGGCAGCGAACTGATGGTCGACGTGAACTGCCCGTGGTCGGCGAGCGACGCGCTGCGGCATGTGAGCGAGCTGGCCGACCTGCGTCTCGGCTGGATCGAGGAACCGGTGTGGCCTTGCGACGACGCGGGCGGCATCGCGCGCGTGCGCGGCGCCGGCGTGCCAGTCGCGGCGGGCGAGAACGCGTCGGGTGTCGCGGGCTTTCGCGACCTGTTCGAACACGGGGCGCTCGACGTCGCGCAGCCAAGCATCGCGAAGATCGGCGGACCGACCGGCATCACGGAAGTGATCGCGCTTGCGGCGGAGCACGGCGTGCGCGTTGTGCCGCACTGTTTCTACTACGGAGCGGGGCTGCTGGCGACCGCGCACGTGGTCGCGGCGCTGCCCGACGATGTCGCGCTCGAAATTCCCTATCTCGACTGGCCCGAGCGGTTGCATGACGCGCAGCGGCCCGGGGCGCGGCTGCGCTTGCCCGATGTGCCCGGGCTTGGCTTCTTGCCAGACGAAGCGGTGCTGGCACGCAACACGATCGCGCACGCGACCATCGGTTGAACGCAGGAAGCGTGCGCATGGCGCACGCATCTGAAGCCGTCGCCGATGTGGCGGCGCAATCGGAAACCATGAAGCCGGGCGGATGCGCAGGCACTTGCCCGGCTCGACAGGAGACAACATGAAAACGCGTTACCGCTGGTGGATCGGCGCGCTGCTGTTCGGCGCCGGTATGCTGAATTATCTCGATCGCGCGGCGCTGTCCGTCGTCGCGCCGATCATCAAGCGTGAACTCGGCATCGACGACGCGCAGATGGGCATCCTGTTCAGCAGCTTCTTCATCGGCTACTGTGTGTTCTGCTTTGTCGGCGGCTGGGCCGCGGACCGGTTCGGGCCCCGGCGCGTGTTCGCGTGTGCGGCCGGCGTGTGGTCGCTGTTCTGCGGCGCTACCGCGCTGGCCGGATCGTTCGCGCACCTGCTCGTGGTACGTGTCGCGTTCGGGATCGGCGAAGGGCCGATGGGGACGACCACCAACAAGGCAATCTCGAACTGGTTCCCGCGCCGTGAGGCGGGACGCGCGGTCGGCTGGACCAATGCCGGGCAGCCGCTCGGCGCGGCGATCGCGGCGCCGATCGTCGGTCTGGTCGCGCTGCAGTTCGGCTGGCGCGTGTCGTTCGTCGTGATCGCCGCGCTCGGCTTCGTGTGGCTCGCCGCGTGGTGGGCGTTGTTCCGCGACGATCCGGCCAGCCATCCACGCGTGTCGCCGGAAGAGGCGCGCGAGATCGCATCCGACCGGATGATCGACGTCGCACCCGATGCGCATGCGGACGACCACGCCGTGCGTCCGCTACTGCGCGATCTGTTGTCGCGGCCGGTGCTCGGCGTCGCGCTCGCGTTCTTCAGCTTCAACTACGTGCTGTACTTCTTCCTGTCGTGGCTGCCGAGCTACCTGACCGACTACCAGCATCTGAATATCAAGCAGATGAGCGTCGTCGGGATCCTTCCGTGGCTTGGCGCGACCGTCGGCTTCGTGGCTGGCGGCACCGTGTCGGACCGCATCTACCGCCGCACTGGCGACGTGCTGTTCGCGCGCAAGATCGTGATCGTCGTCGGGCTGGCGGTGGCAGCGGCCTGCGTGCTGCTGGCGTCGCGCGTGAGCTCGCTCGGTGCGGCCGTCACGCTGATCGCGATCGCGAGCCTGTTCGCGTTCATGGCGCCGCAGGCGTGCTGGTCGCTGCTGCAGGAAATCGTGCCGCGCGATCGTGTCGGCTCGGCGGGCGGGTTCGTTCACCTGCTTGCAAATCTCGCGGGCATCCTGTCGCCGAGCGTGACTGGCTGGCTTGTTCAGTATGGCGGCGGGTACGCGAGCGCGTTCGCCCTCGCCGGCGCATCGGCGCTCGCCGGTGCGGTGATCCTGACGTTCACGGCGCGCGCGCGGGCCGTTTCGCAGATGCGCGGTGGGGCTGCCTGACGAAGTTATCCGTTGAATTGGCAACGCCTATCCGAGTAGTACTTGGGTAAATCATCATCGGTTGACGGAACCCCTCGGCTGTACCCCGTCCGCCGAAGCTGAGGCAGGCTACTATCGGCGACTTGAAACAGCTGCCGCTGAACCCGCATCAACTTAAATCAACCAGCCTCCACGATTCCCGGGGCGGTTCACCTTCCATCCCGAGTACCACTCAAACTCAATGAACCAGCATCGGTGCTCGCGTCCGTTTCTCAGGGTCACCAAGCGCTCGGTTGAGGGCTGTTGGCGTAGGAACCCTATCACCATGTCACGATCGGCTGTTCCAATCGCAATTGACGGAGTCTCTTCGAGCGCTTGGCCGGCCCCGATGGTCTGATCTCTTAGATTGCCCGATGCTCAGGCGTCTCGCCCGCGAAGCATCCAACGCGTCAGTTCTCGAATCTGATCGGTCGTGACGCGCTCGTGCAGGATCAGTGTGCGTAGATAAACGGCACCGATCAGGCAATGAAGCAGGGGCATTGGATCCGCCCCCTGCGGCCACTCGCCCATTTTTGCGGCGCGATCGAAAATCTGCTGAACCGCCGAAAAGCGGTTCGCCCACAACCTGCGCAGTTCGCCCGCCAAGGTCGCATCGTTGTACGTCGCCAGCACGAACTGAATGGCAGACCTGCCCACGCCCGTTCGCAAGTAGCGCGCGGTTGCCGACAGCAGTGCGACGAGATCCGCGTGCAGCGAACCACGATCCGGTATCGCGATGTGCTCGGCAAAAAGCTCGAAGACGGCCTCCATCATCAGCCCTTCCTTGCTCTTCCAGCGGCGATAGATCGAACTCTCATGCACGCCCGCGAGCGCGGCGATGGCACCGATGTTGAGCCCCTCGAAACCCGCTGCCTGCAATTGGGCAATCGTTGCGGAGATCACGGCTTCACGGACGCGTGCGCTGCGACCGCCCAGGCGGCGACGAGGCGACGGGGATTCTTGTTCGGCTGACTTTGGCATGAGCGGATTTTACACATCGTTGCATCGACTGCCCGCGTCGTCACGGCTGTCCGACCATGAGCGACGGTCGACAGGCATGCGGTAAACACTAACGCAAGTTTACTTGCGTTAGTGGCGCGAGTCGGGAAACATGGCAACTCGTTCACCAGCGCGACGGAGGTTCAAGTGAAAGCAGTCACGTTTTTCAAGTCAGGTACGGAGGTGGCCTGCGAGGACATCCTCAGAATGGAGGTCAAAAGGGCGCGCTACATGATGGCCTTGCTCATGGAAAAACTGGGGGCAGACGGCATGGTCAGCCTATTCGCGCAGGAGATCGCGGAGCACGAATCGAACGAGAAGGATTGGTCGCTGCGTGCGAATGGCCGCTTCAGTTCGTCAGTTGCCGAAGCGCACGTGGCGGTGGGCACCAGCGCGGAGTTCGTGGCCTGGTTCTGGGAGGGATATGGCGGGCCGAACAGCCCGGCAATGCTTCGTGCTCACCCTGAGCATCTCGGTGCCCTACCGCTCCCGGACGGGCGTGTCGGCATTCTGGAAGTACCCGGCCATGCAAAGTCGCCGGCCCTCCTGAAGCTCCGCCATCTGGATGACTGGAGCGGTATCCCGATCGAACCGGCACCCGATATGCCGAACCGGATGATGGGGCGCGTCGAGACGCCTGACGGTGTGATCGTCGGTTACTTGCTGCACCAATTCAGGGACACGTTTCCGGGGTTCGATGCGCGGCTGGAGATCTTCTGGCCATCGACCGCGCCGGAAGAACTCATTCACGGCCACTCGGACCACCTGATGGTCGAGTGGTGCAACTGGTTCGAGCTGTACGTCCTCTCGCGGACGCAAGCACGCGACTTGATGCCGTTGGCGCTTTCCGTGAATACATGACCGCGCGATCGGTTCGCGTACTTCGAGCGGGCCAGTGCGGCGCGGGCCGCTTGGGTGGAGCGGCAAAGCAGCAGCGGAAACACGCTACCGCTTTGCCGCGTCATCGATACCGTGAACCGATTGCGGCGGATGTGCGATCAAATTTGCGATCCGATCCCTCGGCAACGTCGCAAGGGACATCACTCCCTGGCCGGCGGCGGTTCAAGAAAAACCAACGCTTCGGCGTGCGTGCCCGGCAGCACACCGAGGACCGAAGCCGGAGCGGCCATCTTTCCGGCTTCATTTGATCGCCATACGTCGGACGCCGCACGGAGGCAGATTCTTATTCAATTATTTTGCAGTACTGCATGACTGGAGGAGACATTAAAACGTGAGCAAGATGCAAAAAATCCCTCCGATGCTGCTGATCCCTTTCTCGATCGCAGTATCGGGCTTATCGTCAATCGCGCATGCGCAAAGTAACGTCACGCTGTATGGTGTCTTGGACTCCGGCGTGATGTACGCGAGCCGTACCTTCGACGCCGCAACGGGTACGAGCGGCCCGCATCAGGTGTCGGCAACGGATGGTGGGATCTCGGGTTCTCACTTCGGTATCACCGGTGCCGAGGATTTGGGCGCAGGTACGAAGGCGATCTTTACGCTCGAAAGCGGCTTTACGACGAACAATGGGGCGCTGGGCAACTCGAACGGGAATCTCTTCGGGCGGCAAGCCTTCGTCGGGCTCTCCGGACACTTCGGTACCGTCAAGGCCGGCCTGCAGTACTCGCCGTTCGGACTTGCGATCGTCGACACGGACGCGCGGCATGCGTCGTTCTTCGGGAGTCAGGCCGGAATCTACATGGGCAATTTTTTTGCGACCGGCATTTTCGTCGCGAATGCCGTGTCCTACACGAGCCCGACGATCGCCGGCTTGCAGGCGAGTGCATTGCTTGCGCTGGGCGGCGATCCAAAGGGATTTCAGGCGGGGCGCCAGTATGCGGCTCGCGTGAGATACGAATGGAAAGACCTGGTCGTGAACGCTGCCCTCTTCAGTGGAAATCCCGGCGGTTCAGCCAGCGTTTCCACACCATTCCCGTCAACGATCGAATTCAGCGGTCGAACGGTCGGCGCGAGCTATAGCTGGGGAGGCGCAACACTCAAGGGATCGTACACAAGCTACAAGATCGCAGGCTCCTTCAACGAGAAAGTGTACGCCGCGGGCGGCGAATATCTGATCACGCCGGTACTGTCCACCGACGTAGGCGTTTGGTACATGCGGGACAGCAACGACTCCGGGAATCATTCTTTGCTGGCGTCTGTCGGGCTGGACTACTTTCTGTCGAAACGAACGACCTTGTATGGCTCCGCGGCATGCGTGAACAACCACGGGTTGATGCACACCGGGTTCACCGTGAATGGTGCGCTGTATGAGCCAACCGGTAGCAGTGTGGGCATCGTCGTGGGTGTTCGTCACCTCTTCTAGCGCACCCGAAACACATGCCGTGAAATCGCCGCCAGCGCTATTTGCTGGCGGCGATTTCACGAATGCGTCCTGGCCTTGGGGTGCGATGTTCAAGCACGGCGCGCGGACACCGCGAGTCCACCCGCGGGGCGCTTCAAAGCGGAGGACCACGAACGCGGCCCTCGCATTGAATCAGTGGCCGGTTGCGAAATGACTTGCGGTCAATGAGCGCTTTCCGCGGTCGGCACCTGCAAAACGGTTCCGTGGTTGGTGCCGAAACCGATTCGAGCAAAACCATCGCGTTCGCACCAGCCCCGGAAAATGACGGTATCGCCGTCGTCGAGGAACGTGCGGCTTTCACCATTGCCGATATCCACGGGTTGCGCGCCGCCTGCCGTGAGTTCGATCAACGCGCCGGCTTCTCCCGATGACGGCCCGGAGATGGTGCCGCTTCCCAGCAGGTCACCCGGTTGAAGGTTGCAGCCCCCCATTGTGTGGTGCGCGATCATCTGCCCCAGCGTCCAGTACTGGTGCCGGAAACTGGTGCGCGTCAACGTACACGGTTGCCGTCCTTGCGCGAGTTGACGCGCGCTGAGGATCGACGCCTCGAGCTGGATGTCGAACGCACCGACCGTGCTGTTGTCGTGTGAAGACAGGTAGTCGAGTGGCTGCGGGCGTTCGGCGACGCGTGACCACGTGGTGCGGTACGGCAGCAATGCTTCGAGGCTGACCAGCCAGGGCGATATCGTCGTCGCGAAATTCTTCGCGAGGAATGGCCCGAGCGGCTGCATTTCCCACGACTGGACGTCGCGCGCGGACCAATCGTTCAGCAGGCAGAGCCCGAAAATATGCTGTTGAGCGTCACGCAACGGGATCGAATGACCGCGCGGATTGCCGACCCCGATCACGGCGCCCAGTTCCAGCTCGTAATCGAGCCGGCGACAGGCGTCGTGAACGGGCGGGGCGGACGGATCCGGGCGGTATTGCCCCATTGGCCGGTAAACCTGCTGACCGCTGACGTCAATCGACGACACGCGGCCATGATAAGCGATGGGTAGCCAGTCGAAATTCGGGCTGATCGCCATGCCGAGCGGGCGGCTGCAGTTCACCGCATGATCGAGAGAGGTGTAGAAGTCGGTGTAGTCGCCGATGCGCACGGGTACGGCGTACTCGGCTTCCGCCTGTGATACCAGCGTCTTCCGTACGCCCGGCTCATGCGGACTGCCGGCTTGAAGCAGGTCGAAAAGTGCGTGACGCAGTGCCCGCCAGGCAGTCGGCCCCATATCGAGCAGTGCATTCAGTGTGGTTGCCGTGGCCGCTCGCACGGCCTCGAGTGCCAGACCGGCCATGCAGCCCGCCTGCTGTAACGCAGCGAGGTCGACGATCTGGTCGCCGATCGCGATCCCGCCGCGCCAGGTTTCGCCGACGCCCCTGCGGCGAAACACGCTGAGTGGCAGATTCTGCAACGGAAAATCGGTCCCTGCCACGTTGGCCGCTTCCAGCCAACTGCGTTGAGTGACGTCGTGTGTGTGATTCAGTTCCATCGAGGCTCCTTGCCTATGCGGTGCGATGCGGGTCGCAAGCTGTTGCATTGAGGGCGTCGTCGAAAATCGCGACTGCGCGAGTCCAGCCGGCGGAGGCGCCCCGGATTTTGTGCGGGAAGCACGAGATGAAGAAGCCGTGAGGTGGCAGCACCTCGAGATTGTGGAGTTTTTCCAGGTGGCAATAACCGATCTTGCGGCCGGCCTTGTGTCCTTCCCAGATCAGCGATGCATCACGCGTTTCGGCATATTTTTTCGCTGTATGTACGAATGGCGCATCCCAGCTCCACGCGTCGGTGCCAGTCAGGCGAACACCTCGCTCGAGCAGGTACATGGTCGCGTCGAAGCCCATGCCGCAACCCGAGGAAACATAGTCGGGTTGTCCGTAGCGCTTGCCTGCACGCGTGTTGATGACGACGATTTCAAGCGGCTTGAGTTCGTGGCCGATGCGCGCAAGCTCGACTTCGACGTCGGCAGCAGTCACGACGTAGCCATCGTCGAAACCGGCGAAATCAAGCTTCACGCCGGGCTGGAAGCACCAATCGAGCGGCACTTCGTCGATGGTGATCGAGCGCTCCCGCTCGCCATTCGAATCGTTCATCGTGCTGTGGAAGTGATAGGGCGCATCCAGGTGCGTCCCGTTGTGTGTGCTCAACTGGATGTGTTCGATGGCCCAGCCTTCGTTGTCCGGCAGGTCGGTTTCCTGCAGTCCGGGAAAGAAGGCCGTAACGGCTTTGGCCGTATTCCGGTGCGTCAGATACTGAATCTTGGGGCCGTAACCCGGTGGATCGGAAATGACGTCGTTTTCCAGATAGATTGATAGATCGATGAAGCGTCGTGTCATGTGCGGCTGCTCCTGATTTGGGGACTTACCTTCAACGCCGCATAGCAGCGGTCACGTTATTAAGACTGTACGATCGTACAGTCAGTATTGTGTTGGTGTAAACTGGCGCCGCGTAATGAGCGGAATGGCATTCGGGGCAATCGAGCCACAGGACAGCGGAGAAACCATGCAGGCGAAGGAAGTCACGGTAAGGGCGGCCGGCGTACGGAGCGGGAAGGGAGCGCAACGGACGGTCGAGACGAGCAAGCGTGAGCGGGTGCTCGACGTGGCCGAGCGATTGTTTGCCGAAGGCGGTTTCGATGGCGTTTCGATGCGGGATATTGCATCGGCGGCGGAGGTCGGCTTACCGTTGATCGTGTATCACTTCGAGACCAAGATGGGTCTGTACCGCGCCCTGTTCGAGCGCCGCAAGACCGTGCTCGACACGCGGTTGGCTTTGCTTCGTGAGCCCGTGGCTGCAGGGGAAGACCCGCTCGAGCATATCGTGCGCGCCTTCGTGCTCCCGGTGATGCAGATCCAGAATACAGAGTCCGGACTTGCGTATGCCAAACTTGTTGCGCGCGAAGCTTCCGATCCGCGCGAGGCCGAGCGCGGCATCGTTGCTGAATATTTCGATCCGTTCGCGGCGGAATTCATCAGCGCAATCAGGAAGACGCTGCCGGGCCATAGCGCCAACTATGCGCACTGGGCCTACTTGTTCGCAGTGGGCGCGTTGGTGATGAGTGCGTTTGACAGCCGCATCGAGCGTATCTCGGGCGGCAAGGTCAAGGCCGGCGCCCTGAAGCGCAAGGCCGAGCATCTGGTGACTTTCATTTCCGCCGGGATACGCGCTGGCGCAACCCCTGACGCGCGTGCGTCAGCCGCTTAGGCGGCACCGTGTTGTTGAACACCATTACATTCGAGATTGCGTCTCGGTTCTCAACGCGTCGTTTGGGACCTGACATTCGGCGGAAGCCGTTAGAAAGGCTGGGTTGTCTTCAGAACCACGTACCGCCTCGCTGCCCAATCCACTGCGGTCCGTTGCGACGCAGAGTTCAGTCGGGACGCTTTTTGACTCAAACCAAGTACGCCAGTGGTGGAATGGAAAGCCGGGGCGCGAAAGCATCCGACGGCTTTCGGTTGCGACGCCGCCGGTGTTGCTGTCGGAGAGGCGTTATGCTTCGACTGTGCGTGGGGCCGTCCGTAGCAATTCATGCAGCTCGCGCTTATAGAACCGAGCGAGCCCATTGGTGCCGTGGCCGCACGTATCCTCGCTCGCAGCGATAAGAAACAGCCGGCCGTTGCGCACAAGCTGCATTGCCCGCTCCATCAAGCCAGTCTCCGGCGGATAGCGTTCGTCGTCGGCGGCGTTAATGGCGAGGACGGCAGCTTCAATGTCTTCCAGGCCTGGTGCCGGGTTATAGCCGCGCGCGGCATTCCACTGATATACATAATCGTTGGCATCCAACGTGAACGGCTGGACCAACTTGGCATCGACGTACTTGTCGGCTAGCTCCATCGTAGACGCCGCCTTTTGGCATGCCAGCGTCCCGCCGTTAGTGGCCAGCGAAAAAAACGCGTTGAGAAGGCGCAAAGAACTGGGCTGGCTCGTGTAATTGCCGGTCTGGTACTCCGGGTCGTTTCGGATCATCTCAATGAGCATGCGGCGCAGCATCCAATTGCGGCCCGACATTTCCGTCGGTTGTGACGCCATTGGCACCAGTGCATCCATGAAATCCGGATACCGCACACCCCAAATCCATGCGTGCATGCCGCCCATCGAATTACCGATCAACAGGCGCAAGTGCCGGATATTCAGGTGCTCGGTCAGTAGTCGGTGCTGCGCGAGCACCATGTCGTCGTAGTTGTAAGCCGGGAATCGTGTGCGTAGCCCGTCAGACGGCTTGGATGATCCACCGGCTCCTAGGGCGTCCGGGAGGATGATGAAATACTTCGTGGCATCGAGCGGCTGCCCGGGGCCGAACAACTCTCCCGCGAAACCAGGGGTCAACATGCTCGCGCCCGTACCCGTCGTGCCGTGTAGGACTAGGACCGGCTCACCGGATGGGTCGCCGATGGTTCGGTAATGTAGCCGTACCGTCGGCATCACCTCACCGGTGTTGAAACGGAAATCTCGCGCGATCCAGTCGCCTTCCTTCGGCGCAGGATAGTCGGCCGCATTGCAATGGCTTGTTTGCAGCATAAGTGCGTGATCCAGACGGTTCCGTCACTTGGAAATCGGCTCGAGAGACTGAAGCGCTCCCCCCTGCCGAGCTGAGGCGTAAGCGGCATCCATGACTTGCATCATCAACTCTGCGTCGCGCAATGACGCGATCGGCCTTGCGCCAGTCTGGCATTCAGCGAGCACCCGCTTCACGAACAAGGGATAGTAAATGTCCGTCTCGAGCTGGAGGCGGCGGCTTCGCGTGCCGGCGGAAAGGTTGCTTCTTTCGCGAATCTCGATTCGGTCCGGACCGGATTTTGCGTAAATGCGGTCGGATGCAAGGGTGAACGAGAATTCGCGCTGCTCGTCGGGGGTACTGGGAAAGCTATATCCCGTTTCCACCAGGCCGATCACGCCATCTTCGGTTTGCATGGTCAGCAGCGAATAGTCCTCAACGGCCCCTCGATGCGTCCTTGCGTTCATCGTGGCAGAGACTCGCGCGACCTCCTTCCCGGTCAACAACCTAAACAAGTCGATGAAGTGAGTCGCCACATTGATCGTCGATCCGCCTCCCGAATACAGGGGATCGAGCGCCCAGCCAGCGCCAGCCGCCTCGTATCGGTTGGGCGGCCCCACAATGAAACGAAACGACATGTAGTTGAAGTCAGACGGTATGCGGCCCTCCGCACCTTCGAGCGACCTGAGCAACTCGCTCATTCGAAAGATCAATGGCACGGCGCAATAGAGATTGGCCTGCTCGGTTAGTTCGCGAAGTCGGGTGACCTGCGACATGTTGACGCCGCAAGGTTTCTCGAGCGCGAACGGAATGTTACGCGCGATCACGGCCTCCGCGAGCGCCGGCATCTCAGAATGCCGTCCGAACACAAATGCGAAATCGACTTCTTCACGCTCAAGCAATTCATAGGCCGACGAGTACAGCTTGCTTCCGAATCGTGCGGCAATCGCCTCGCCCTTGACATGCTCCGCATCCGACACGGCGACCACTTGAATTCCGGGCGCTTCCAGCGCATCAAGATAGAGCGGGACATGCCAATGGCTGACCTCCAGCAAAGCAACTCTCATGCGTATTCTCCTTTGAAATACCTATTCATCGTGGATCCGGTGTTGATCGTCCCTCGGGGCGGTAATCGAATCCTAGAAACTTAAGTGCATAGACAGCCTGCCCTCGATGCATCGGGCCTCCGTCCTGTGTGCGGCAGCCGCGTGCTTGCGCGGCGCGTCGGAGCGGAGTTGGCTCGCACGCGTTGATGATGTCGACGACGATTGCGCCAGGCGCGAGCCGCTCCGGATCGACCGGCATGGCATCACCCACTTTCATGCCAAGCGGCGTGGCATTGATGACGACCTCGAATCCTTGCGGGTCGGGTGGCCCTGAACGTACGTCGCAGCCGGTCTCGGCAGCAACAGCTGCCGCGAGGTCGGCCGCCCGATGTTCATCGATATCGGAAATGGTTAGCCTCCTCGCACCTGCGGACGCGACTGCAAATGCAATGGCGCTTCCCGCGCCTCCCGAGCCGATGAGAAGCACAGACTTGTTCGCAGGATGGTTGCCTTCCCAGTGCATTCCAAGAACGCATCCAACGCCATCGAATATCGCGCCAACCCAACGTCCATCCGCCTCGCACCGGATGACGTTGAGTGCGCCGACCTGACGAGCAGTTGAATCTAGCTCGTCGACAAATTCCAGCATCCGTTGCTTATGAGGCATGGTGACCAGCATGCCCGAGAGATTACCCGTCGCTCGCGCACCACTAACGAAGGCGGGAAGGTTTTGGGCCTTCACCCAGAACGGAACGCAAACTGCATCCACGCGCTGTTCAGTGAAGAGTTGGTTCAACAATTGGGGCGACTTAGCTACCGTCAGTGGGTCGCCCACTAACCCATAGAGTCGCGTTGTTCCTGTGATATGTGGATCCATTGCTGCGTGGTCGTCTATGTTGGCTGATGGCGCAGTCTTGCCTGACTGCTCGGAAATGTGGCGCACTACGGGTGTGTCGGATACGTCCGTTCAAGTAGTAAGCCACTTGACGACGGGTACCGCATCTCTTTTATGCAATCCGTTGCATGCGGTTTTGGACCATTCACGACGGTCGGATGCGCCGGGAGCACGTTATGTCATAAAAGCGGCAAATGGTTGTGACAGTCACTTCCAGGGTGCTGGGGGTACCTCAAGATCCCAAGTCCCGTAGACAGCAGGCTCGTTGATCTCGATAACCTCGAGGTCGTCGGAGCGCCACATCACGTTATGCGGTACACCAGCAGGCTGCGACAAGCCGTCGCCTGCGCTGAGCGTCACGTCGCCCTCAACCCCCGCGAAGCGGAACGTCACAGATCCGCGCAGCACATAAAGGTAGTGCCCAGTCATGTCGTGCCAGTGCCAGCCAGTAGGATCGGTGAACGGCTTCAACGCGCGGATGTGCTTCGCCCCAATGCGACCGTTGGTCACCGCGGCGAGTCCGAGGTCGCGATATTCGGAATCGGCGCGCAGACCCTCCTGGTTCCAGGGCGCCTCGGCCGCGCTGATGCGCGCAAACGCGCTGAGAGATTGCGCGAGCTCGCGCGGGCCGTCGTAACGGGGTGTGTCTTCGTTATGCATATGCATTTCCTGTCTGCGTGTCAGTGAAGTCGCAAGCGCCGCGGGCGCATTGTTTCTATTCGGTGGTGCCACGTTGCACCAAGCCGGGAACGGCTAGGAACGAACCTGATTTCCGAGATGTTGCGTATCGGCAGTTTTGGTTGATTCAGCTATCGCTTCGGCCCGCAAGCGCTCGTATTCGGCTTTGGGTACCGGGATCGCATTGCGGTCGCCAAGGTCGTTGAGGCGCATGCGATACGTTTCCCGCGTTGTGAAAGCGGCGAATGCAGCCACAAGACAGATGCTGAACGTGAGCGCGCCGATTTTCAGCGGAATGTTGGCGGTGCCGGGAGGCGCGACGGCTACAAAAAGTGTGGGCGTCAATGCTGCAAGCGTCGTCCCAACGTTTTGTCCGATGGCCATCCCCGTCACGCGGACTCGCGTGCGGAATAGTTCTGGGAAAAGGCTCGGGAACACACCGTTGAACCCTTGGTAGGCGATGCCCCACATCAGCACCGAAAAAATAACCGTTAGCCAGAGGTTATGGATGCTGATGGCGTACAGGTATGCGAAAGAGAGCATCCCGGCGCTGAGCACGCCGGCAAGAACTGGTGGCCGGCGACCGATTTTGTCAGAGAGATTGCCGACGAAGGGAATCAGTATGACCGAGCAGATGTTGCCAAGAACCGGAATCCAAAGAAAGACGCCAACAGGAAAGCCGATACCGTAGGCCGGCTGCACTGCATACGCCGCGCCGAACACTGTAGCAAGAAGCGCGATGACCGCGACGAGCGCCATGCAAATGACGCGCAAGACATCATCCCAACTCTGTCGGAGGACCTCCACAACCGGTGAAGAAGGTACTTCGCCGTGAGCCTGCTCGTTGGAGAAGGCGGGAGTTTCGGTGACCTGACGGCGAATGATGAAACCCATGACGATAACGACAAAGCTGAGGAGAAACGGGATACGCCATCCCCAGGAGGCGAAGTGTTCTTTCGACATGAAATGCGCGAGCGGCAAGAAGACCGCCGCCGCAAGCAGCTGTCCGGCTTGCACCCCTTGGAGGGTGAAGCTTGCAAAGAAGCCACGCCGACCGAACGGTGCGTGCTCAAGAATCATGGAGCTGGCGCCGGAAACCTCTCCTGCGACGGCGAACCCTTGAATGAGCCGAAGGGCGACGAGCATCACGGGGGCCCAGAGGCCGACCTGCTGATAGGTAGGCAAGAGTCCCACGCCCATCGTCGAAATACCCATTAAGAACATGCAGAAAATCAGCACCGTCTTCCGGCCGTGCCGGTCTCCGACGTGGCCGAGTACCATGGCGCCTATTGGTCGGGCGACGTATCCAACGCCGAAAGTCGCCAGTGATGCGATGATGGCAACGGTCGGGTTCCCCGAGGGGAAGAAGAGTTGCGGGAAGAGCAACGACGCTGCGGTCGCATAAATGAAGAAGTCGTAGTACTCAAGCGCTGAGCCAATCCAGCCGCTAGCTGCGGCTATCCTGGACTGGCGCTGACGATCAGCCTCAGCCGGGGTGCTTCCGTTCATGACTTGTCTCCGTAGTAGATTGACTTTTCGATGTCATCGTTTATAGTTGTAACAACGTTCCAGTAAGAACCATATTACGCAAATTATGAGAGTTGTCAAGGGAGCAGTTGACCGATCGCTTCAAGCGATCGAGTTGCTCGCACGTGAGGCGCGCTGGATGCGAATGTCCGATATCGCCGCTGAACTCGAGCTCGAGAAAGGACCCGCCCATCGAGTGCTTGCGCAGCTTTGCGAGCAAGGTTGGGCTGAGCAAGATGAGCAGACTTCGCAGTACCGCTTGACATTGAAACTGTCTTTACTCGGTCAGCGATACCTGCACGGACTTGGATTGCCGGGCCTAGTGCAGCCAATCCTCGATGAAGTCGCAGCGCAGTGCCATGAACTCGTGCGGCTAACAGTGGTGAACGAAGGGACACTCGCCTGGTTCGCTGCGTCTCAAGGCGCGGCGCCTGGGCTGATGTATTCGCCGTCCATGCACAGCCCCATCGCCTTGCACGCCACATCGGTCGGGAAGGTGTGGTTGGCGGCCATGTCAAACGACGAAGCCATCGGTCTCGCACTGCGTGGCGGACTCGGCCAGCCCAATCGCGCAGGGACATCGAAGGCGATTAACAGCGTCGACCGATTGATACCGGAGCTCGAGCTGACGAGGCAACGTGGCTATGGTCTGGTCGTGGAGGAGGCCGAGCCAGGTGTGGTCGCGATGGCCGTGACCGTGCGTTCGTTGGTTGACAAAACGGTAGTCGGAACATTGAGTATCGCCGGGCCGGTCCTCCGCATAACGCCGGAGCGTTACGGCTCCTTTCATGCGTTACTGCGCGAAGCCTCCGCGAAACTGGGGGCGGTCTGGCCGCGACTGAGCGTCGATAGGGACGTCAACCAGGCGGCTTGAGATGGTGAGTTCATCCGGCAAGTCTCAGCAGATAGCCCTCGCAGCGCGTCCTGCCGCCCCTCATGGATCTACTGGGTATCACGGGCGTGCCCCGAGTCTTGCCGACGAAGCGATCAGCAAGGTGGAAACGGCGGAAAAGAAGGCGCGTTCAGAAGGCACCAAGGTACCGACATGGATCGCGCTAGTCGAAGGGTGCCGGGCGGACAATGTCCGTTCAGCGGCTGACCGTTTTGTTTCGGGACTTGCAGCATTGCCCGAAGCGGGCGCGACAACACCAGATATGAGTCTCTATCAACTTGAGTACACGCGCTGCAAGACGCCCTGGAGCGCTGGATAAGGCGACTAAGTACCGCTTGACGGCCCCGTCGCGCGAGTCCCACATGGCTCTTACCCCAAGAAACGTAGGAGTAATGCCATGTCGTTGAATATCGCCGACACGTCTGCACGAACTACCGCGTCGATGTCGGCTCGTGTCATACGGCTCAATCCTGCCGACGATGTCGTCAACGCACTTGAACAGCTTGTGTCCGGTACAGTGATCGACAAGGAAGCGGTGACAGTCTCGGGACTGATTCCGCCCGGGCACAAACTGGCGACACGTGACATCGCTCAGGGTGAGGCGGTGCACCGCTACGGCCAGGTGATCGGCTCTGCGAGTCAGCCCATTCGCGCGGGGCAGCACGTGCACACTCACAACCTCGCGATGGGTGATTTCGCGCGGGACTACGCATTTGGTCAGGCTGCCCGTCCCACTGTACGCTCGAACGAGCCCGCAACATTCCAGGGAATTGTCCGCGCAGACGGCCGTGTCGCCACACGCAACTACATTGGCATCCTCACCTCCGTGAATTGTTCGGCTACGGTTGCGCGAGCCATTGCGGATCATTTCCGCCGCGACATTCATCCAGATGAATTGGCCGAGTTCCCGAATGTCCGATGGCGTCGTCGCACTCACACATGGTTCAGGTTGCGCCATCGACTCTGAAGGCGATGGTCTCGCGATCCTGCAGCGCACGATTTGCGGTTATCTGCGCGCACTGGCGCGACGTGTCATGCCCGAGACAGGTGCTGACTACGTGATCTCGACCATCCACCGCTCGAAAGGACTCGAGTGGAAACGCGTGAAGGTCGCGAACGACTTCCGCTTCAAGCGGATCGACGGGTGCCTGACCTTGGATGATGATGAAATGCGGTTGCTGTATGTGGCGGTGACACGCGCAAGGCATCTGCTCGACGTCTCGGACCTACGTGACGAGCTTCTGCGGCTGCTTACGCAACGCCGTTGAGATGGCCATCCTGAGCTTCGTGGTCGCACGTTAAGCGCGTGCGACCACGGAAACTTCGCCTAGGGTTAGCGGGGCCATCCGTCTGCTCCGGCGCCTAGCCAGTCGCCAGAGGGGGTGGCACGCGCAACGGATCGTCCAAGAGCCGTCGATACGCCGCGTGCTCGACAAAGCGCACATGTTCACGCTGCACGTCCGTTCGCATCGACTCGAGCGCCGACGACGAAAGGATGATCGCCGCCTGGCCGCGATACCGCCTCGACGGATACACAACACCGTCCGGACGTGAGGCTGGTGAACACATTTTGAGGGCATCGTGCACTCGCGCCCCGAACCATTGGCACCATTGGTAATCAGGACTCGACAGCATGTCGAAGATGCCAAGCCGGCTCGACGCCTCTCCGTTCAAATTCCAGAGGCGCAGCGGTCGCGGGAAGCGAAGCGTCGCGATTACGCCATGGCACTCCGCGTCTCGGTCTATATAAAACGTCCCGGGACGGGTCAGATCGTTTTGGCAAAAACGTGCCTCCCAGACCGTGGTGTCCGGTTCAAAGGCCATATAGAGCCACCAAAAGGGCATGACTCCATCCGGCCCTACCAGAGCGCTCGGCGGCCCGAAACGATACGCCCGTGCCACGCGATCCGGGACGATACCGAGCGGGGAATAGGCCGCGCGATAAAGTGGTGCGCCGCTTTCGATGACGACAAGTTCGTTGGACAGGCCAGCAATCAGTTGCGCAGTCGACGGCAGCAATTCGCCGATGCCGGCCGGTGGTTCGATACTAAGTTGTTGATGCATTGCGGTGGCCACTCAATGAGCCACGCTTTCTCCACGGCGCGGAATCGTCTCAAGTATGAGACGCTGACGCTCCATCGCAGCCAGTTGCAAAAGTCGCTTCTGACTTGCATGAAGTTCGCCACGGCCAGCGAACGGCTTGCCGGCCAGTAGCTCTGCTGGGGCAAGCTCGTTCAACTCGTCGCGAGCCGTCACGAAGAAAGCGTGAACCTCCGTTGTCAGGGCACCTCGGAGCAATTCAAGGATGCGTGGCAGCAATTCCGGAACGGGCTGGACAAATTGCCATGCGGGGAACGCGCGGCCGTTGGTCTGACCAGGCGGCTTCACACAATAAAACCTGTTGGCGTCCACGTACCGGTACAAACTCGCAATTGAAAGCTGTACCAATCCTTGCTCGATCACCTCCGAAGGCTTCAGATTGGCAACAGGCAACGATTCGGAAGTTGCTCCCGGGCCGCCCGCCTCGATGACGAGCATCGTGGTCAGGCGCTGCTCCAGAACGGTGAGGACGAGTGTATGAAACGATTCGTCCACCAGTTCCGGAGGAACTCGCCCGCGGAGCGATCCTTCGATGTCGGATGCAAACAACTCAGCCACATCCCGCACAGCGCGTGTCGAGCTGAGAGGCTTTCCTTCGGCTAGTACCGCACGAATCTTGATGCCAGCCACGTTGTTCCGTTCGTCAATAACCTGTGCCATGTGAATCTCCTTCAGGCGAATTGCGGGGGCGCCCCAAGCGGATTCAACCGCTTCGCGATCGCGGCCGCGCTGCCAGTTTCCGGCGCGGGATTGATGATGCGTCGACGCAGCGATGCACGCGCAGCCGCGCATTGCTTGGCGATGTCACGACACCGGTCAAGCATTTCGCGCAAGGTGTCGCGGGCGAATTCCTTGACAAGCACGAGCGACGACGTGATTACCACGTCGTTGGGATAAAAGGTCACCTGCTGCCTGAACAGCCGACCCGCGAACTGCTCGACCGCGAGCATCAGGTCAGTCCGGTTGGCGCGGCGGGTGAGTGCCGCGGGCGTTCCTAGGATCCGGTGCCACAGCTCCAAGGCCGAAATCGAATCGAGCGACAGCTCCTCAAGGAGTACTCGCTCGCCCAATGAGAGTTCCGGCAGACCATCGTCGGTCGTCGCCGTCGGATCAGGGTCGCAAAATTCGAAGTTCGCGCCGAGTTCGTCAACCGTGAACCTCTCCGCGACTGGCTTCCACTCGCGGACGAATTTTTCGACCGCCGACATTTCTCCGGCCAGTTGAGAAGGCGTCGATCGCACGCCATATGGTGCGGCCGACAGATCAGTAGTCGAACGTGACCGTGACGGTGCCAGATCATCGATGGACAGCGAGACGTAATGCAATGGGCCGGACATTGGTGTCCTCCTCAATCAGGTATATGCAACGATAGCACAATTCTCATTTTTCTCAAGTATCGTATTATTCGCATTTTTCGCAATATTCTCATCGCGCACATCCGGGACCCTCTCGGCGGAACGAACACGAGGTGGCGCCGCACAACCGCGACGGACCGTGACCGCCTGCGTCCTCGAGCGTGCCACGCGGCGCGCGTCGTCGGCTCGAACGCGCTCCCACGCAGCTTCCACGTGACCAATCATGGGTATCTCGCCAATTCGCGCACCGGCGCAAGCATCGCTCGACCTGGCCGATGCCCTTCATGTTGGCACCGTGGACGATGGGCGGCATGCGATCGCTGCGCCTCGACCGTCGAAGCACTCCCATTTCCCTCCGGTGCTCGAACGAAGGGGCGGATAGCCCCAACAATCCACTCCTTCAGTTTTCCAGCCAAACCGCGATCGATCCAGCTCAGCCAGTTCGAGGCGATACAGCGCCAGGCGCGCCGGCTGATCGTGCCGCACGGGGCGAGCGACGGCAGGCGATAGCCGATGGCTTGACGGATTGCGTCACCCAATGGGTTACCTAATGCTGCGGTTGCGGAACACGATGCCCGCCACGATCGGCGAAGCGCTTCCGAGAGGCCGCGGAGAAGTAAGCGGCCGGCCGCGGCGCAATGTCCACGTGGCGGACGATTAATTCCGCTGGCAACGGTGCCAGGGGCGGCCCGCGCCAGCGCGCACGAATCTGCGGCGACCGTATTGCAGGAGGCTGCGCACGGGCTCCGGCTATCGGTACGGACACGTGGCAAGGTTGCGCGCGGCGCATATAGGTTGTGCCGCCTTTTGAAACAACCCTGATAATTCTTATTATCAGGGCTGATGATAGCGGACGATCGCCACTTTTCGGGATGGTTGCGCAGTATGCGGTGGCTGTGAAAGCGACACACTGCATTAAAGATGCTCTAGTGTTAATTATGCGAAGCAGGATTACAGGTTGTATGGGTTGGTACGGTGCCTGTGTTCGCGCTCTCGAGAATTTTATTCCCGAGCCACCGTCGGAATTCGTGGATCACGCGTGCTTCGCAACCTCAGCCCACGATTCGCGAGTGATGCTCTACAGAACCGTGTCCGCCATGGAAATCGAGCCTTGCGGCGTAATTCAAGTCCCTCGGGTTTTGCTGGCCGTCCCGGACGAACGACGTCCGACGGTTGTCGGCGATTTGGCGCCGACCCTTCGGTTTCGGACTCGAGACTTCATTATCCGGCGACGTGCGGCTCGAATCTTCGCGTACGGTATGTGCCTCCTGTTGAAACCGAATCAGCCACCATGTCGAAGGTATCGGCGGAAAGCGGTGTCCAAGCGCTTCCTGATCTCACATTGTCCACAACCGGTGCCGCAAAGATCATACGAATGCCGGCGCATCCCAGCGCGAGGTCAGGTCGCGGCTTCGAGGAATTGAAGTCAACGGGTGCGCAGGGTAAGCAACTTGCGACGGATCGCCCGACGATGATGCGCACTCCGCTCACGCGCGAGCGGCTGCATCGCCTGCGCCAAGAACTGGGCAAGATCAGTCCGTCGCCGTCCACTATCGACGAGGCGCGGGCCGAAATCATCAAGGCGATGGCGCGCGCGAATCTCGACGCGTGGCGCGTGCCTGGACTTACCAGCGAATCCGCTGTCCATTACACGGACGGCTCGGTGCAGGTTTGCCTTATCGCGCACGAGATCGTTTTCAACAGTACCGGCGCGTTCCAGATCATCGACGCCCATCCGCACGGCATGCTGTACTTCGAAATGTGCGGGCGTGACGGCGCGGCTTTTGCGCCGCCTTGCGGGATGCATGCGGAAGCTGACCGTAATGTAGAACCGCCACGAGACGAAGACACCGGACGCGGGAGTCCCGTGCGTCCGCGGCGCGCCTGACCGCTCGCGGCGCGCCCAGAATTTTTTGCGTCGCTCGCAACTATTCGTGCCGGCGGCGACACTTACGGTCATCCACACAATCTGGCGGATTGCGATTCCAGCGACATGTCACCAGAACCGATCGTTTCAGGCAACGTCTGTCATGCCGCGCGCAGCGTCGACGCGGAGGATGCCGCGTTGTTGCAGCGCATCTCAGCGGCGGACAAGTCTGCGCTGGCCGCGCTCTATCGCGCGTATCACCGGCGGCTGGTCCGTTTTCTCGGTCGCTTCACCCGGCGCGACGACGTGATCGAAGAGGTCATCAACGACACTTTCATGATCGTCTGGCAAAAAGCTGGCGAGTTTCGCGGCCAATCACGCGTGTCGACGTGGCTCATGGGCATTGCGTATCGCGTCACGTTGAAAGCGCTACGCCAGGGTGGCTTGCCGGCGGAGCAGCAGCACGGGTACGACGGGCCATGCGTCGAGCCGTTCGCCGAACACGAAACGATCGACTGGGTGACCAAGGGGCTGACCAGGCTCTCCCCGGAGCAGCGTATCGTGATGGAGCTGGCCTATGTGATGGGCCACTCGCTCGAAGAAATTGCGGAGATAACCGAAAGCCCTGTCAGTACCGTGAAGGCCAGAATGTTTCATGCGCGGGTCAAGCTGCGCAATCTGCTGCCGGCGCTTGCCGGCGTTGATGGGAGCGCTCGATGAGCAATCCACCTGAGAGCGAACTCGTTCATCTGCATGTATGGGAGCTGTTGCCGTGGATCGTCAACGGCCGGGCGTCCGACGCTGAACGCAAGCTGGTCGACGCGCATGTGCGCGATTGCGAACAATGTCAGGCGGAACTCGCGTCGCAGCGCAAGCTGTGCGCGGCGATGACGTCGCGCGAGGAGGCCGGCCCCGACGTCGAACGCGGTCTCGATCATCTGTGGGAGCGTTTTGACGAAGCGGCGCAGCCGGCCCTTGGCACCGGCACCTCGTCGAAGGCACCCTGGCGCGGCCGCATGACGGCGATCGCGTGCGGTCTCGCGGCCACCGCGCTGCTGGAGACGGGCGCGCGGGCGACGCTCGGCTTCAGCCGTGGCGCCAGCACGCTGGCAAACTATCGCACACTGTCTGAGGTCAATGCGGGCGCCGCTCGCGTGACGATCCGGCTCGTCGCCGATCCCGCCATGCCCGTCGGCCGACTGCAGGCGCTGCTGGTGCAGCTACATTTGCAGATCGTCGGCGGGCCGAGCGAAAACGGCGTCTACTCGCTTGCGCCGCTCACGCCGGTTGTTGCGGGCGACGTCGCCAGACAGCTAGGCGTGTTGCGTGCCGCATCCGGGGTGCGCTTCGCGGAGCCGGTCGGGGAGGGCGCCAGCGGTCCCTGACAATTCCTTGTCGATTTTTTTGCATTCGGGTTTATCGGTTAAGATCGGCGCAGCCCTGTCGTCGCGCTCGCGCGCCCCGGGCTCGCCGGATGGCTTGAATTAATGCCATTGCTTTTCCATCCCACCCGGATTCCTGCACGACAAGATGGCGTCGAGGTTTCGTTCAATCGCGCTTTGCGCCGGCGCGGCGCGCCCGTCAGCGCGTCGAGTCCGATGGTATGCGTCGTTCGCGCTACTTGCCTCGTGGTTCATTGCTGCGCCGCGGCTCGCACTGGCGGCGAGCGAAGACTGGCAGTTCGAGGCGGGTATCGCTTCCGACAAGGTCACGCGTGGCATGGACATCAGCTATCACCAGCCGTCGGCGAGCTTCGCGGGGAACTGGTATCCCGGCAACGGTTTCTTTGCGGGCGCGTCGGCCTCCACGATCAGATGGGGCGCCCCGCTGACCACGGGGGTGGAATTCGTCGCCAACGCGGGGTATGGCTGGCGCGTGTCGGGCGACTGGACTGCGCAGGCCATGCTGTCGCACTATCAGTTCACCCGCGTGCCGTCGGCGGTCCGTTTCAATTACGACGAACTGGTGCTGACGGCGGGCTGGCGCGATTCGGTGTTCGCATCAGTTGCGCTGTCGCCGAATACCGGGTTTGGCCCGTCGCCGAGCGCGCGCGCAATTTCCTACGATCTGGTGGGCCGCCTACCGCTCGTCCACGGCTGGACCGCGACGGCGGGGATCGGCTACTACGATCTGCATTCGGTGATCGGCATCGGTTATGTATACGGCAACGTCGGGTTGACCTGGCAGTTCAATGCGTGGCAGTTCGATCTGTCCTATATCGCGACGAACAGCGAGGCGAAGACGACGCTTGGCCCGGGCGCGTCAAACCGGTGGATTGCCGATGCGATCTGGCATTTCTGAGTTGCGCGGCAACTTTTCTTGCGCAGACGCGCACCTACGGCTGTCCCAATGTTGAGTCAGATTGTCATGAAGCCCATGCAGCGCCGGCATTTCAATGAGCTCGCCAGCTCCGCTCCGGTGCGGCATTGCAGCGACCGCAGCAAGGCACGCGTGGTCGGAGCGGGCCGACTTGTGCGCTGGCTCGCGCATCGGCTGCTGTTGGGCGCGGCCCTGGTCATGTCCGGATGCGCGCTCGTTCCCGCCACGCCGGACCCGGTTGCCGCCACCCAGCAAATGAAAGCGAACCCCGAGCGGATGATCGTGTTGGCGGTCAGGAATCCGCCGGAAACGCTTATGCTGCGCGCGGGCACGACGGCGGGCGGCTACGGCGCGCCGGGCGGTTATTCGGCGGGCGGCAGTGCCCGGGCTCAGGTTGCCGCGCTCGCGAAGCAATATGGACTGAGAGAGGTGTCGGCATGGCCGATCCCGTCGCTGAAAGTGCATTGCGCGATGCTCGAAATCGCCGACGGCGCGCGCCGCAGCGAGGTGCTCGCGCGGCTCGCCGTCGATCCGCGCGTGCGGCTCGCGCAGCCGTTGCAGACTTTCGATTTGCTTGGCGACGCGCCGCACGGCAACGGTTACGCCGACCTGCAGCAAGGTTTTCGCGAAATCAGCGCGGACGCCGCGCAAAAAGTCTCGCGAGGCGATTCGGTGCGCGTGGCGGTGATCGACACGGGCGTTGATACGACCCATCCCGATCTGCACGGCCGCATTGTCGCGACGCGCAATTTCGTCGACCAGGACTGGACGCAATTCAATCGCGATCTGCACGGCACGGCGGTGGCCGGCGTCATTGCAGCCGATCGCGCGGCCACGGCGGACGACAAGCCAGGCGGCATCGAAGGCGTCGCGCCGCATGCGAAACTGATTGCGGTCAAGGCATGCTGGCAGCGGGACAATCACACCGGACATTCGGTGTGCAACTCGTTCACGTTGGCCGAGGCGGTGCAGGCGGCGCTCGAAGCGCATGCGCAGATCATCAACATGAGTCTGGGCGGCCCCGCCGATCCGTTGTTGAAAGAACTGATCGAGCTGTCAGTGAAAAAAGGTGTGATCGTGGTCGGAGCAGTACTGCCGGATGGCGATCTGAAGGCATTTCCGGTCGGCGTGCCGGGCGTGATTGCGGTCGATTCGGCGCGCGCGACGGGCAGCGCGCCATCCGTGGCGGGTTCTAACGTGCTTTATGCGCCGGGCCGCGACATTCTCACTCTCACACCGGGTGGCCACTACGATTTCGTTTCGGGCTCGTCGTACGCGACGGCGAATGTGACGGGCACGATCGCGTTGCTTCTCGGCTTGCAGCCGAACCTCGACGCGCATTCCATTCAGACGCTGCTCGACCAGACGAGCGGCCCGAGCCGGCAGCATGCGCGCGTTATCAATGCATGCCGTGCGATCACCGCGCTTCATCATCCGTGCGCCGACCGGGCGTTCTGACAGGCGAGTGCTGTTGCCGCTTTCGCTGCGGGACGATCGGGTTCGCATGTTCGGCCAGACCGCGCGCCGATGTCGGCGCATGCTGTCTCCAGTAAAGCCGAAAGCCTCGTGTTCGATTCCAGCGAACGACACTCGATGGCTCGTCGACGTTCCAATGGAGCCCTACGTCATGCGCACACAACGCACAGCCAGCACGCTCGCGACCGAACTTGCTGATCGTCACGCGCCCGGGCCGGCGAGCGGCAATGTCGGTCGGTCACGGACAAAATCGCGCTTTTCCGGGTCGGCAAACGGCATTCTGTCGCAGTTGAAGTCGATCGGCGGCTCGCGTCCCGCGACGCGCCGCAGCGCATTGGCGCCAGTTGCGAACCGTTTGCCCGCGCCAGCGAAAGTCGCGGCGACGGAAAATCCTGTCGCGGACGCGGTCCAGTGGATCAATCATCGGCGTCCGCCGCCGTCGGACACGAGTGACGGCGCTGCGAAACTGCAAACGAGCTCGACCGGGCACACTGCGGCTAATCCGGTGATCGACGCCGACGAGGATCTGTTCGAACTGCCGCTACCGGCCGCACGGCGCGCGGCGCAAAAGACGCTGCTTCAGTTGTTTGATGAAGAGCGCGCCTTTCAGCACGCTTCAGACTTACCCGCCGGGATGCAAGCTCAAGACATCGCGGCGGCTCGCGTGGATGACGACGATCTGTTCGAAGTGGATCTGCGTAGCGGGCGCATCGATGTCGGCGCCCGCGCAGCGGGGGCGCCGGGCCCAGCGGCTCGAGCCTTGTTGAAAAGTACCTTGCGCAAGCCGGACGCGGCCCGCCGCGACAATGGGCGCAGCGTGAGCTGGCACCCGGATGTCCGTGACACGAAATTCGCATCGGCACAGGAAAAGGGCGGCCCACGGCACCGCACGACAGACCCGGAGCTGCTCGAGATCCAGGCGAAGACTAGAGAAAACGAGGTGCTTCAGGAATTCGGCAGGTTGCCTGTCGACCGGGACGACGATGACGGCAAGCAGGTCAATCAACGCGCGACCGGTGCGCCGACGCCCGATCGGCCGACGGCACACCGCGAGCAGCCGGGCGAAAGCGCATCGTCCCCGTCTTCTGCCACGACGGCAGCAACAGCGGCGCCGGCTCACCGAGCCCGCCGCGGCGGTATCACGAGGATGCTCGGCCGTATAGTCCAGCTGCCGCGAAAACTGTGGCGTTGAGCGACGGGATCTGGCGGCAACATCGCGGGCAGGGGCGGCGCACTTCATGGGCTCCATGTCGGCCCCACGAGCGGCCGCGAACGCCACAGCTCAACTCAAGCCGGTGCGCCTGACGCGTACCTCAGAACGCTTGGAAGCACTTTCAAACACACTTCGCCTGTTCGAGCACGGCCAGCGTCTCACGCAGCTTGCCGCGCGCCCGGTGCATGCGCGCCTTGACCGTGGTCACCGGACACCCGGTGATCTCCCCGATTTCTCCGGCGGAGTGTCCGAGCACATATGCCAGCGTCATCACCAGACGCTGCTCGACGGGCAGCAGATCGAGCGCCTTCGACAACAGGTCGGACAGCTCATGATCATGCCAGTACTGGGCCATCATATCGATATGGTCGACATCGAGCGGCTCGAATTCCGCGCGGCGCAGATCGCGCAACGCGCGCAGCGCCGTGCGATACGCAATGCCGAGGATCCACGTCGAGACGCGGGCCTCGCCGCGGAAATCGCCGGCCCGCCTCCAGATCACCATGAAGGTGTCGTTGATGATTTCTTCGATCACCTCATTTTTCCACGTGAGCCGGGTCAGGAAGCGCGCGAGACGCCGATGGTAGAGCCGGTACAGGGCGGCGAGGGCGGAGGCGTCGCCCACCGCCACGCGATCGAGCAATGGCCGGTCGTGATCGACAGACGACGCGAAGTCCTCGCGCGTGCCAGGGTTGCCGGAGATGTGGCGCGTGACCTCGTCGATTTCATGACGTGCGGTCTCGTGGCCGCGCAGATCGCCGATGTCGTGCATCGCGCCGACAATGCCGGTGATGCGGCCGTATTGGTCGTAGACGACGCCTTTGTAAAAGCGGACCATGCGCACGACGTCGGCCCCGTTGCGCACGCCGGCCGTATAGGTCTGGACGCCGCCGTCGAACACCAGATCCAGGTCCGCCTTGTGATAGGTGAGTGCGAGGTCAGAAGGCGCCACGTCGTAGACGGTTTTGCCGAGAATGCTGGCCCGCTCGATGCCCAGAAAGTGCTCGAAGACCCGGTTGCAGCCGGTGTAGAGGCCGTTCGCGTCCTTGAAGAAAACGGGCGACACCATGCCGTCCGAGTGACTCTGCAATGCGGAGAACTCGGCCACGCCGCCGCGCGCGACCGACAGCAGCCTCGTCTGCGCGCGTGCACGCGCAATGACCGGCTCGGCGTCCAGCAGGTCTTCGTCGTGCACGGCGTCATTGGCGCCGCGTGCGATGAGCGAGACGACACGCTCGGCAGAGAACTCGCGCAACATGGGAATCAGATAATGTTCATCGCCGTTCTCGATCCTTAGTTTCTCGATCTCGGCGCACGCGTCGGTGCCCGCGCTATCGATGAACACGACTGCCGGCGACGTGTCCTCGATCCGATGCGGCTGTTGCAGCGCTTGCGCTCCATGGCGCTTGATGACTGCGGGCGCGGGACGGCCGGCTGAACTCGACCAGAAAATGCGCGTCTCGTCGACAGGATGTGCCACCATTCGCTTCCCTTACGGTCTCCACATTACTCGCACACCGAACTCAAGGCCGGCGGCACGTCAGGTCATACGGACAAGCGAGGCGCGGATCGGCTAAGCCATGCGGCTGGCGAAGGTTGCGTGAGCCGTGCCTCAAACCGTTGCCCGGCTACAAGCATACCTGCCTGGCAGCACGAAAATTATTGAATCGCGCGACCGTTGGGAGCGGCGGCAGCGTCTTGTCCCATTTATCGGAACTATGTGACTCAGCGATGAATGATTCGCCTAATTGGCGTCCGAATCGCGGGGAAGTATTCTGGGTAGACGGTTTTGAAGCTGGTGCGTTTGATTCAGGAGTCCAACTCAAATAATATCTGATGAAATGCATCATCAAGCTTAGCGAAGCAGAGAGAGGCATGCCTGGAAGCAAGTGTCCTTGAAGCAACGACATCTTCGCACGAGCTGCGGGACTCCTGCTGCTGGGCAGCGGATCGAGTGCACCCAAGGCCCGTTGCCGGGCGCGAATGTCAGCGCACAGTCGATCCACAACTGGTCTCGGCCGTTGGGGCTGGCTTGTGTGGTCTGCTGTCAGGCCAGGGCGGTGGTCGTCCTCGTGCGTTGTCCGAAACCATGCTCGCCACGGCGATGGAAGTCGCGGAGCAATGAGTCCATGATGCTTGGCCAGATCGCGAAGGGCCCTGAATCTCTACACGGCGAGCACCATGCCGGTGCAATTGGGCGTCGTACCAGCCGTTCCCCCGGGCGGGCGATATCGCCGCCTGCAGGCGCTTGAGCAATCCGTGCTCGCCGATCAATTCCGGGTGGCATGTCGAGCAACTGGACAGCGCAGGTGAGATCGCGCTGTCTGCACTACCACAGCAGGGGCTGCTCAAGCCGGCGCTCCAGATGAGCTGGGCTCTGCCGTGTCTGGCGCGCACGGCGGCAGCCCAAGCACTGTCACATAGGCGCGAATGCCCGCCTCACCGAGCACGAATCGCAGGGCGTGCCGGATTCGCAGCATTTCTAACGAGGTGGAGACCTGCGCGACCAGTTTCAGGCCCGTGGTCAAGGTGCCTTTCTCATGCGCGGGGCGGATCATCTGCTCTGATATCCCGTGCCGGCCGAGCAGTTGCAGGCCCGACATATGCAAACGGCCTCCGCACGCGGCATCCAGCGTGCGCTCGAAATCCTTGAGCGCGTTCGCGTCTCGGTGGTCTTCTCCCAGCATTTTCGCGGCGTCGGGCCACGCGCCCCACAGGGCTTTTGCGATGAGGCGGCCGTGGTTACCGTGCTGGCCTTGCGAACAGATTTCGTGAATGGCCTGTAGCACGTCTGCGGTATCGCCGCGCGTCGTGATGCGGCCGTCGTGCATCGCAATCAGTCCGTGCAGGGTTTGCCCCGTCCTGGCTGCGAGTTCAGTGCGCAGAAGTACCCAAGGATCCTGCGGCACCGCCTCGAGTTGCGACGCGACATGAGCCAAGAAGGAGCCGTCGTCCGAGCGCCGGATCAGGCTCAGCGCGGCGATCAGTCCCGAGCGATAAGCCATGCTTTCGATCAGTCCAACCGTGGCTTCGTAGCGCGTCGCGGGATTCGGCGACAGCTTGAGCAGTTGCAGCGTATCGGCGTCGAAGTTTTGCGTGTGCTGTCGAACGTGGACAGCCTCGTGAAACACGCCTTCTGCCAGCGTCAGGAAGCCGTGGCGGAAGGCGGGATCGAACACGTCAACGCGCGCGCTTCGGTCGTAGGTTTTCATCAGCGAGCCTTCGTCCGCGACCGATTGCTCGCCCGCGTACCGCACCTTGCTCCGGACGCCGAACGCATCGTTGACGTGCCGGCCCAATGCGTTGATCGCCTGCTCACGCTGCCGTGCGTTCCACTGCGATGGCGGCGTCGCTCGCAACTGGCTCAATTCGGGATCCGCTTCGATAGCCGACGCATAGCGCTCCGCGCTGCCGAAGATCGTGCTGGCGAACGCTGCGTCGAACACGCCTTTGGTCGTCGCTTCGCACACCCATGATCTGGAAGTGCCGAACGACTTGGCGATCTCGATCATCCGGGAGACGCCGCGCAGGCTGAGATGCTCGAAGCCTTCGTGGGACCGAATCCGTGCGCTCACGTCTTGCCAGGCGGGGGAGTGGCGCAGTGCCTTGAGCTCGCGCAGAACGGTCCGATGTGGAGCGGGCAGCGGACCAGGCGATTCGGCGCCTGCCAGCGCGCCGGCATAGGCCGCTGCGGCGTCGCCAGCCTTCAGTCCGTGCAGCAGCATGTTCCACGGATTGACGGGGGGCGGCGAGGGCGCGGCGGTCCCGATCAGCCTGAGCCGCGCGAGCGCGTGGCCACGCTGCGCGTGTCCGGCGACGGCAGACCTGACGGGCGCATGCGCAAGCGGTTCCAACGCCGCGTCGGATGACGAGGCACGCCGCGATGGCGACGCGGTCGAAGCGGTCGCTCGGCTCGGCGATTCGGGCGGGACGCTCGATACGGGCAGCGGACTGGACGACTGGTTCTGGATTCGGGAATTGAACATGAGCACACCGGTAATGTTGCGTAGTGTCGATATTGTGGGCAACGGGTGTACGGGATAGGGCGGTCGCGGCGAAACATTATGCGGGAGAGCGAACCCGTCAGCCGCCGGCCGTCTCAGTCAACGGGCGCCGCGTGGCCCCAGATCGAGCATTTCACGACGCATTCTTTTTTTTGACGATCCGTGTCGGATCCTGTGATGAAGTCGGCGCTGCATTCGGCAACGGGTTCGGCATATCGCGCCATTGCCTCACGATGGCCGCAATATGCCGCGCGTAAAAATCGCGCTCGGCCGGCGTCTCCGAATGATAAGCGCCGACCGCAGCCCATGTATTGCCGTACTTTTCCATCTTCCCGCGCAGATGCCATGCAGCGATATACACGTTCTTGCACGGGTGCATCAGCGCATCGCGATCGATGTGATAGCGCGCAAGCTCCCGCAGATGAATCGAGTTGATCTGCATGAGGCCGTAGTCGAGCGAGCCGTTTGCATTGAGGTGCGTCGCGTTGGGTCGGTTGTGCGACTCCTGCCACGCGATGGCCCGCAGAATCAGCGGATTGACGTGCTGGTAGGCTGCGGCGTCGTCGAAGCAATCTGCGTGCGCGGATTGCATCATGAGCGCGATGGTCACGCTGACGGCGATGGCGAGCCGTGAACAATGCATGTTGTGCTGCATGACGAACTCCTGCGAATCCTGCTGGACGGCGCGATTGTGATCGTCGCGCGTATGACCGTGCGCGTGACAGCCCGAAAAAATGAAGGCGCGAACGAAGCCTGTCGCACGACGGTACGCGGCGTCATGCATGGTTCGCGCCGGCGCTCAAGTTTTCGCTGGGCTTCGGTGGACGTGCTTGAGCGCAAATGTTCAATACGTGCTCGAGCGATGCGGGGCGCATCGTGCCGCGCGACTGCGACCGTTCGCTTAACCGTCTGTCGCGCAGAGGAGGCGCCATGAAAACCCGTTCAACGATCGACGCACGCTCGATTTCCGGTCCTGGCTCGACGCCAGAGACCGCGACACATCGCGACGACGCAGGCCGTCGCGCGCGCGTTCGTTCAACCAACTCCGCGTTGCTCACGTTCGGCGCGCGTTCTTCATCACCCTCGCCATCGCATGAACCGGCCGCGGCCGGCGACCGACGTGCGTCACGCGCATCGGTCGAGCGATTGCATCGCTGGAGCGCTGGCGACGAAATCGAGGAAGTGGCGCCGGGCACAACGCTCGGCGAGCTGATGCACCGCGAACGCCCCACGACCGAAACGACCGCGCACATGGCGCGCCTGCAACTGGATCGCGCGCCGCACGAACGTTCGTTGAGCAGCGGCGGCAGTATGATCGACATGCGCTCGCCATCGCGTGGATCGCCGTCGATGCGAACGCAAGGTGGCGTCGATGCGGATCTGTCCTCGCAGCCGCAAACGCGGGCGCCAGCATCGACGCGCGCGGCATCGCCCGGCGCCTCCGCCGACGAGACGCCGCGATCCGCGAGCGAATCCACTACCGCCCAGATGCGCGCAGCGAGGCCGAGATCCGTTCGCGCGTTGCCGTCGGGGCCGAAGATCGACGGCATGGACAACGTGCTGATGTCGACCTACAACCTCGGCGACGAGCAGCTCTCTTCCATCACCGAAGCACTCGGCCTCGGGCCCGCGCATCCGGATGAACACATGCGCAATCTGCAACGGGCCGCGCTTGCGCGCATCCTGCGCGGCGCGGTCTATCAGGGGCCACCCATGCCCGACGCCGCTTCAATCGGACAGCTGCAGTTCGGCCGCGGCTTGCCGCCCGGACGTCGGGAGCAACTCGTCGCCGCCGCCAATCGGGCCGGCTGCTTCATGACCGAGCGCCGGCAGCGAGGCAGGAACGGCGAGACGCAGAACCTGTTGCAGTTGCACTTCAAGCCGTCCGTGGACTATGGCGTCGAGCCCCTCGCGTCGCAGCCGGATTCGGCTAATTTCAAGGCCGTGGAAGCGCTGGCCGAACTGATGGTCGAACTCACGGCGCCCGGGCATCGTGAGGACGGACAGCGCTTTTCAATTGAATCCGTCGCGGCAAGGGTGACGGAGGGCGGCAGTTCGCAGGTATTCGCCGAGCACTTCGCAAAGCACACGCAGGTGAGTCCGCCGCGCATCGAACTGGTCCCCGCGCACCTCAATGAGACCAACATCCGCAACGCGTGGCTGTTCACGGCACTCACGGCCGAGCAGAAGGAGAAACTCGTGGATGCGGCGAACGTCACGCATCTCCAGTTTGAGGAACGACGATCCACTGCGGCGGACGGCACGCGCTGCGTGAAGCTGCGCGTGTTCTTCGGAGGCATGGAGAACTGGCGCGACGTGAGGCAGGCGCTTGTCACCGGGACAGGCGGCGTCGGCAAGGTGTTCGGCGCAGCGCGCGACGCGGCGGAAATCATCGCGCAAAAGATCGATCACGCCCAACGCGAAGGTTATCGGGTCGAGTTCGAACACATTGCGGGCGCGTCAATGGGGGGTGCGACTGCACAACTCTTCGCCGCGGCGCTACAAAGCCGCGTGAGGTTGCAGACGCAGCCGCCGCTCGTGTTGCTCGATCCGAAATTGCCCAACACCGTGCAGTTGCGGCATGCAGTCAAGGGCGGCACGCTCGAATACGATTACGAGAAGTTGCGAGGCGTCGCCGTCACGCTTGACTATCCGGCGAATCCGCGCAAGGGGCTGATGGGGCGCATGAAGGGGCTCGGTTTCAAGTCGCCGGGCCTCGTGCGACTCAAGCTCGCGTTGAGCGACTATGACGGGAAGAGGCGCTCGGCAGACGGCGACATCGAGACGTTGCCTCCGCAGCCGAGCGGCCCGCCCGGCATGGGCTATCATGCCGACCCGGATCTGTATCTCGCGGCGATCAACCGCTTCACCCGTCGCGTCGACATGCGTTAATGCGGTCGCGCCCACAACGCGTCATGCGCATACGTGGGCTCACGCGCCGGCATTCGTAAGCTGGCCGTCAGAAGTGCGACACGAATCGTTCACATGCGCGCGCAGGGCAGTTTGTCAGGGGCACGCTGCTACATCGCGAGGTTCATCGACGTTTGCCAGGCGATGGCATTCAATAGCTGAAAATTGAAAGAAGAAGCGCTGCTTCGCGCAACAGCGGTTGTGCACTGCGCAACAAAATAAATACGCGACGCGCATCCGTCGTGCCCTCCCGATGCACTAACGGACAGAGAGATCTCACTCGATAACGTCAACGACGATCGCGCAACGAAGCGCGCCTTTCGGTGCTCTGTTGCCGCGATCCACGACAGCACGACGGACAACATATCGCGAGTGAGAGGACAACAAGCTGTATCGGGGATAGCCGCCGGCATCGCAGGAGGGGGCCGGCCAGTAATGGGAAAGATTGTCACTTATCTGGATGCGAACCGCCGTGAATAATGACCTGCTCTTTGCAATCGCGACCGACGATCGGGTGCTTCGACGCAATCTTGAAGAATCATTCGCAGGAGATGGCATCGTTGTCGAGTCGTTCTCGTGTGAGCTCGACCTGTTGCGCGCGATGCGTGCGAATCGCTACGACCTGGTGCTGATCGATTCGAAGACCGAACCGACAGCAACGAGCGCCTTGCTGTCATGGCGCAGTTGCAATGCCGACATCTGCACGCCGCTCATCGTGCTGACGAACCAGTCGAGCTGGACGAGCCTGTTGCGCTGGATCGACACTGGCGCGACCGACGTCGCCAATCGCTACGACATGGAGCAGATCCGTTTTCGCGCGCACCTTGCGTTGCAACGGAGCATCTGCAACACCGTGACACGTGAGATCCAGATTGGCCGCTATCTGCTGCAAAAGGACACCGGCCGCGCGGCGATCGACGGTGTCGAAATTGCGCTGACCGCGCGCGAGTTTGCGATCGCCTGGCTATTCTTCTCGAACCCCGGAAAGTTCTACAGCCGCGCGCAGATCGCGGCGAGCATCTGGGGCGCCACCGAGCAGATTGCCGCGCGCACGCTCGAGCAGCACATCTACAAGCTGCGCAAGAAGCTGGACCTGTCGCGCACTTCGGAGCTGAGTCTGAAGACCGTGTATGCGCTCGGCTACAAGCTCGAGGTCGCTCAGGCGGCGCAAGCGGAATTCGATGCCAGCGCCGGGCCGAGCTTCGCCACGCTGCCGAACTCCCCCGACCGGAGCGGCAGGCGTGAAGAGGACTATTCGCGCGGCGCCACGCGGATGACGCTCGCACCCACGATGGCGTAACGGAGCGGCCTGATAGAGCGGGGTAAGTCAGCGGCATGAAACAGCGCGTCAGACGGAGCATGACAACTGCGGCTCGCCGGGACAACGTTCGCCCGGCGAGCCACATGCATCGGCTGCGTGGCCGACTCATGCGGCCAGCCGATCGCGTTCGCGTCGCTTACGCGCTGTCCGGATCTTCCTCCCGTTCTTCGGCGCGACGTTCCTGCTGGTCCTGAAAGATTTGCATCATGACCTGGCTGCCGAACGCCTGGATCGCCGCATCCAGATCGGCCTGACTACCGCCCGGGTCCCCGTTCTTGTCCTTGCTCTTGTCCTTGCTGGTGGTTCCTGTCTCGTGAGTCGACGGATGATCCGTCGTATTGCCGTGACTGCCGACGCGTGATGTCATCTGATTCTCCAAATAAGGGGTTCAGGCGCGAATCCACACATAGTCGCCGCGCGCGAGGTTCTCGAAAAGATCGTCGCGTGCCACGAAGATGTTGTCGCGCCAGTAGCGGCCGTGCTCGACATAGTGCTCGATCAGCTCCAGCATCCATTGGCCCGTGATCTCGTCGCTCAATGCCACGCGCGCGATCAGCACGATGCCGCCGGTGTCGGTCTCCAGGCCGAGTTGCGCCTGGTCTTGTGCATAGACAGCGAGGTTCGCCTCGAGCAGCAGGCGAAACACGCGCAACGTGCGCCCCGCCGTGACGATGCCAAACTGGAACGTGACATACAGCGCGTCCTGGTCTTCCTCGAAGTGATCGATCGCAGCGTCGAAGCCGTCGATCTCCAGTACGCCGCGTTCGAGCGCGGTGTCCGGTGCCGGCATATCGCGGAGCGCGCAGATTTCACGAATCAGCTCATCACGTCGTTCGATGCTCATTGCTATGGCCGGATCGGTTCACGAGCGTCTGTCCGCCACACGGGGGGGCCCACGCAGGCGTTAAAAAAAGAAACCGGTTGGAAACCGCGAACGGCTTCCAACCGGCGCACCATGCGCGGCCGGATGGCGCGCCGGAGCGCTTAGCCGACGATATCCTTCGCGGCCTTCAGGCCCATCGTCGCCAGCTTCGCGGTCGTGTTGGCCTTGTTGATTTCGTTTTCTTCAGCCATCGCCTTATAGATCTCAGCGATCGAGCTGCCAGTTGCGCCTGCGTCGGTAGGCGGGGTGATTTTACCGGGCATGTTGAATCTCCTAAAAGATAGAACGTGGTGCTGCGTGGAAGTGTTCCGCGTCATGCGGGCCACTGGAAAGCGTGCGGCCCTTTTCGGGTTGCGCACGGTTCGCCTGCATCGCTGCACACCGGCTGCATGAGCAGCGATGCAGGTGGTACTACTCCGTTGCGATGCGGCAGAGTTCAGCCGCAGCGCGAAATCCGTCGGCAGCGACACGTCCTGCCTGTGCTTCGGCGCTTGCCGTGTCCGTCGATTGCGAGGCCACGGTGCCGGCCACTGTGTCCAGCGCCTCCGCTACCTCGCGCACTTCGCCGTGGCGATGGCGCTGCGTCGCTGCTTGCGGCAAGTCAGCCAGCACGTCGATCAGTTTGTCGGTCATCGCTTCGTACATGTTCGTCATCCTCAATGAATGGTAGTGTTGCCAGGAATGTCGGCGACGAAGTTTTTCGTGCCGTCGCTCGATTCCACGTATTTCACGCCATCTGCCGATAACGCCGAGTCCATGTCGCCTGCCACGCCCAGATCGTCGGTGCGCGTCACGTTCACGTCGATGCCCGCGACAAGCGGACCGATGTCGGCGCGAAAGCGCTCGACCACTTCGTGCACCGTGGCGGGCCGGCGCGCCGTGCCGCTGACCTCGAAGCGCCGCGCGCCGACGTAACGTACCTGCACGTTCGGCTCGTGCAGCGATTCCGCGAGTGCACCCGCAATCTCGTCACCGGGCTTCACGTTCCAGCTGAGGCGCTTGCCGGCCAGTGCCTGAAGGGCGGTGCGAGCGTCCGCCGTATTCGATGCGATGCCCGTCACGACGAAGCCGTCGGCCTGCGGCGCCACCGTAAGGTCCGGCTGATGCAATTGCGCGAGTGCCTGCTGAACATCGGCGAGCGTGGCTCTGGCTTGCGACCGGTCTGCTGCCTGTGAGGTCTTGCCGGCGGGTAGGACCAAGGCCGCCGCGCCCATCGAGCCGACCAGCAGGGCGGCGACGCTCGCATGGACCCACGGCGCGCGGTGCCGACGCTTCATCACGACCGGCGACGGCGGGGCGGCGGGAAACACGCCATCGCTCTGCTCGCCGTCGTACTTGCGGCCTTCGTGATGCGGGGCCAGCAGCCGTTCCATCAGTTGCAGGTCGGACGGCCAGGGCGCGTCGAGCGGACCCGCGCACAGCACCACCTCGCCGAAACGCTGCGCCACGAAGTTCTCCATCACGGTTGCGGACGAAAGATCTCCGGGTATGCCTATCATTATGTTATCCTTAGCATCTATTGACAGCTGCATGGTGCCTTCGCTCCAGTCATTGATCACGATATCAGCATCGGCCTGTGCTCCGATCGACATCGTTGTTGTACTCAACTCTATCTGAGCACCGGCATGGAAGCCGGTGAGTACGCGAATTTCTTTGGACATGAACGAAACCTCTTGTCTGTGAGAATGACGGGATAGCGCCCGCCGTCACCATCCGCGGCCGCGGCGGATCAGGGCTGAAAGCGCGGACATGCCCATCGCGCGGCCGGCACGCGTGCGGCTGCGACCGAGGTTGAGCAGCGCGATAGGCAACAGCAGATTCATCGACTCCTCCGCCGGCGAGAGCGGTCGCCGCGCCGCGCTGCGGGCATCCGTCGTCTGCGTATCGCGCCCGCTTTGCGTGGCCGCGGCGACGAGGCGTTCGCGCACCTGGGCGAGCGTCGCCCGCGACGTTCGTGAGTCGTCGGGCATCCGCATAAACTCGCGGACGATCGCGAGCACCTGATAGGTCGAACTGCCACGCATGGCTTCCTGACGTGCAGGATCCATCGCATTTGCATGCGCCGGAGCCCTATGCGTCGATGCGGTTCGCGGTGGGGGCACGTTCGTGGTCGCTGCCGGCCTGGCTGTCATCGCTCCGGCTGGCCCTGCCCGCGACGCACGTATGCCGAGCAGCGCCGCTTCGGCGCGTGCGCCAGACGCGAACGTCGAGTCGTCGCCGCTATCATTCGCGGTCGTGCGCCAGTGCTTCGACAGCACCGATTCATCGCGTGAATCGCGCATCACGAGATGCATCGGCAACTCGCGCGCGGGCAGGTTCAGATCGTCGTCGTGAGTCGAGCGCTTGCCTGCCGTCTCCGGGCTGGCGCAATGATCGTCGTGATCGAAGCCGTGCTGGCTGCCGCGCGAATCGCGCGCGTCGACTTTGAGCACACCTGTTTGATCCCTTCGAAGATGCTGATCGAGCATCATCAGCAGCTCTTCGCTTTCGGAGGCAGGATCGTTCGCGTCAGGGCTCTCGGCGCTGCGCCGCTTCTTCAGCGATTGCCGTTTTGCGCGTGAGAGCGCATGGCGGTGATGCGGTTGCGGCGTGGCCAGCACGGCCTGCTGTTGCGCCGCGTCCGCCTCGGCTTCGGTGAAGAGGTCGGGCGGCGTGTAGCCGATGCCGATACGTGGGATGCTCATGGAAACATCACCTGCATAACCGTTCGAGCGAAGTTCTGGATCGCGGCAGCGCCCCAGGGCGCGGCAATCACGATGACGACCGTGACGACGACGAGCTTCACGCTCTGCGAAATGCTGGAGTCCTGCAGCGACGTAACAGCCTGAAAAAAGGCAATCAACAGGCCGGTCACCGCGGCCACCACGACCGGCGGCAACGACACCATCAGGCACAGCGTGAGCGCCTGCGTGGTGAGATGGGTTATCGCGTCGTATTCCAAGGCGTCACCTGTAAGTAGAGATGAGTCCGTGGATCAGCGTCGACCAACCGTCCAATGAAACGAACAGCAGCAGCTTGAACGGAATCGCGACGTTGGTCGGATTGACCTGCGATAGTCCGAGCGCCATCAGCACGTTGGCGATCACGAGGTCCATCACGATGAAGGCGAGGTACAGCAGGAAGCCCATCTTGAACGCGGCAGTCAGCTCGCTCAGCGTGAAGGCGGGCGCAAGCACGATAAGGTCGTCGGGTTTGAGTTCGGCGGCACGCTCGGGCGGCCAAATCTCGCGGGCCGAGCGCAGAAAGAAGGCTTTTTCCCGCTCAGACGCATGACGCTTCAGGAACACACGAAACGGCTCGCGCGCGGCGTCGAGGAGCGGCATCACCTGCATGCCGGATCCGCCCTCGCCGGAAAGCTGGGCGCGGTGCATCGCTTCCATGCCAACGGGCGCCATGATGAAGCACGAAACCATGATCGCGACGCCGTTCAGGACGGAGGTGGGCGGCACCTGTTGCAGACCGAGCGCGTTGCGCAGCAGCCCGAGCACGACCACGATCTTCGTGTAGGACGTGACGACCATCGCGGCGAACGGCAGGACAGCGAGCGCGAGCGCGGCGACGAGCAGGGACGCGATTTCAGGTGTGCCGTTCATCGGAGTTCGCAATGTGCTGGATCTGGATGCCGAGGTTGTCCCCGACCGCGACGAGTTCGCCGAGCGCGAGCGTTTGCCCATGCGCGACGAGGCGGATTTCCGCGTCGGCAAGCGCAAGCGGCAAGGTCAGGATGTAACCCGGTTGCAATGCGGCGATCTGTGCGAACGTGAGATTGACGGTCACCACCTCGATATGAACCGGCAGCTCGACATCGCTCAGATCGACGGGATGGCCGGTGGCCGAGGCGTCGCCGGAAGACTCGGAAGAGGGTTCGGACAAACTGTCGAGGGAAAGGTCGTGGTCGTGGCTCATCATCTCTGGAATCGTGTCAAGAATGAGGTTGCGTCCGTCGATGCGCGCGTGCGCACACGCGGCGCGGCCAGTTGCCGCGCCCCATAGCAGGATCGCGTGCTCGAGTGGCGCACCATGCGCATAATCGCGCGCACGCGGCCAGCCGAGCAGCACGTCGCCGGTGCGCAGCGACGCCAGCAGCGCCGCGCCGCAGCGGCGGCTGCGCAGCCGGACGCGGGTCGGCACGGCGAGGCCGGCGAGCGCATCGGGCAGCGCGATGTCGGGTGTTCGCGTGGACGTGTTGGACGTCAGTCGGCGCTCCAGTGCAGCAGCGAGCGCGGCGGGTGCTTCGAGCAGTGTGACCGTGTGGGCGACGCCCGCATGCTCGTATCCGATAGGTAGTGCGCCGGCGCTGTGCGCGCTGCCGCGCGGTTCGGCGTCAAATGAAACGTCCTGCACGGACGGCAGTGCGACGCCGTGTCCGGCCAGCATGCCGAGCGGCCCAGCGAGCCACAGGTTGGCAAGCGCGGTGCGGCGCTCGGCATCCGGTTCGAGCCCGATCGCTTGCAGCGCCGCATGACGGCTCACGTCGACGCTCACGCATAGCTCGCCTTGTGCGCTGCCGATTCGCAGTCGCACGGCATGAGCGGCACCCGCAGCGCTGCGCGTCTGGGCGCCCACGGCAGGTGCGGCCGCTAATCGGAAGGCAAGGCCGGCAAGCCGGCTGCGCGCATCAAACAGCGTGCGCGACACGCCGGCGAGCGCCGGCGTGTAGTGGCGCAGCCTGTCCGCGACGCGGGTGCAGCCTTGGGGCAATGACATGATTCGGATTCCTTTAGAGTACAGTGACTTCCACCGCGATCCGGCTGTCGAGACGGGCCTGGAGCCGGGTTTTCAACTCGTTGCCGTTGTCACAGATTAGCTGCCGGGCGCGGGGGTCGCGGCTATCGAAACGAAGCGTTAGGGCCGAGCCCGAAAGGCTCAGATGCAGCTGCGTGCGCGGAAGAATGGAGGGATCCAGTTCGACAGCGATCTCCCACTGTCCCGTGCGCCTGACTGCGGGGCTCGTGCAAAATCCGGCTACCTGTTCCGCGAGATGCTGGGCGAGCAGATCGCCTTCGGCCGCCCGAGCGCAGCGGCGAACCATCTGGATGCCAAATAGTTCGTCGGGGATTGCGTCGTGCGAATCGGGTGGGTGTTCCCTCGTCATCCGGCGGCCGGATGCGTTTGCAGTGCCGCCTGAATCCGCCACCGACGCGCGGCGACCTTTGCGCAGCGCCATGAGTGCACCCGAAAGCGGATGCAACGGCGGCAGCGGGGGCATCACGGGGAGAGGCGAGGGTGGCGTATCCAGCGCCGCAGCACCATCCAGCGACGATGTGTCGGCGTGAGCGTCTTGATGGAAACCGTCGTCACGCGCGTTGTCATCCGGCGAACCATGACCCGACGTCTGGTCTTCTTCGCCGTTGCTGCTTCGTTGACGTGCGGCGTCGTAAAGTAAGCCGAAACGTTGAACGTCGGGATCGGTTTCGCTGGAGACAGACGACCTGACGCACCTGTCCGCCGTATGCGGTGCGGTGTCGGTGCGTGGTGGCACAGGCGGCGTGATGCGTATCTCGCGGGTGGATCGAATGCGTGTCATCGCGTGCTATTCCGTCAAATCTCCGGCAGGGCGCCGTCAGAACGCGACGCGGCCGACTGGCTGCAGATCGACGTCTTCGCCCAGTTCCTGGAACGAATACACCTCCAACCCCTTTAACCGTTGCTCGATCATGCGCCGGAAGTAGCGGCGGATGTCCATCGAGGTGACGACCGCGAGACCATCTGGTGGCTGCGGGCCCACCAGCTCTTCGACGGCTTCGAGCAACTGCTCGACCTGCTGCGGTTCCAGCGTCAGGAAGTTGCCTGCCGGCGTCTGCTTGATCGACTGGCGGATGGTCTGTTCAACCTCGACGTCGAGTACGATCGCGGCCAACCGCCTGGTGCCGCCCGTCGCCCGGTGCGCGATGTAGCGGCCGAGATCGCCTCGCACGTATTCGGTAAGCAGCAGCAGATCTTTCTCTTTCGCGCCCCAGTTCACGAGGCTCTCGAAGATTGCGCGCAGGTTGCGGATCGGCACGTGTTCCTCGAGCAGCCGCTTGAGCACTTCGGCGATACGCAGCACGGGCACGACCTTCTGTACTTCGGCGACGAGCCCGGGATACTCGACGCCGACGCGTTCCAGTATCCATTGCGTTTCCTGCAGGCCGAGAAAGAGATGTGCGTGCTGGCGGACGATGTCGCCGACCGCATCGGCAAGCGCCTGTTCACGGCCGGCTTTCGCGGCCGGTAGTTCGACCGGTGGTTGCGGCACGTCGTGCAACAGGATCTGATACGAAGGGTTCGGCACGGCGGCGCTGGTCCACACGGCGGTGCGCGGAAACGGCAACCCGAGATCGTTGACGAGCGCCCTGCGCGTCGTGTCGAATGCGCGATTCAAGGTGGCCGTGTCGAATTGCGCCGCGAGCTGCGGCGCGAGACATACCGAGAGCGGGGCGGCGAAGGCGGGCGGATGCGCGGCGATGGTCGGTGGGTGCCCTTTGTAGCCGTCGGTGCGCAGCGACGACAGTTCCGGGCCGGCATTCGGCTCCTTGCTTTTCGTCTGCTTACGCAGCACATGGCCGCCGCCGAACAGCGCAGCGGCCAGCAGCACGAAAAGCGCCGACGGAAAGCCCGGCACGAGTGCGAAGCCACCCAGCAGCACGGCGGCGCCATAGAGCGCGCGCGAACTGGTCGAGAGCTGACGCACGATCTCGGTGCCGAGCGAACTGGGTTTGCTGTGTTCGTCGGCGACGCGCGTGATGAGGATGCCCGCTGCGACCGAGATCAGCAGTGACGGAATCTGCGAGACCATCGCGTCGCCGATCGACAGTACAGAAAAGCGGTTCGCTGCTTCGCCTGCGGTCATCCCGTGATAGCTCACGCCGATCACGATGCCTGCGAGAATGTTCACGAGCGTGATCACCAGACCTGCGATGGCGTCGCCCTTGACGAACTTCATCGCGCCGTCCATGCCGCCATGCAGCTGGCTTTCGATTGCCAGCATGCCGCGGCGGCGCTGCGCGTCTTCGGCCGTGATGTTGCCGGCGCGTACGTCGGCGTCGATACTCATCTGCTTGCCGGGCATCGCGTCGAGTGTGAAGCGCGCGCCGACTTCGGCGACCCGTTCCGATCCTTTCGCGATCACGATGAACTGCACGGTCGCGATGATCAGGAACACCACGAGCCCGACCACGAGGTTGCCGCCTACCACCAGTTCGCCGAAGCTCTCGATGATGTGGCCCGCCTCCGCATGCAGCAGGATCGACTTGGTGGACGCAATGTTCAACGACAGACGGAACAGGGTCGTGAAAAGCAGCAGCGACGGAAATGAATACAGAGAGCTCGCGTTCGGTATGTACATCGTGACCATCAGCAGCAGTACGCTGATCGTGATGTTCAGGCCGAGCAGCGCATCGATCAGAAACGGCGGCAGCGGCAGGATCATCAGCGAGATTACCGCGACGATCAGCGATGCGATCGCGACTTCGCCGCCGAACTCGTTGAGGCGGACTGTCTTGAACATGAGCTTCTCCGTGAATGTCAGGTAGTGGCCTCGGCGTCGCTGCGCCGTCCGCCGATGTTTTCGACCCACGCGAGCACTGCGGCGACCGCATCGAACAGCGGTTCGGGAATGGAGTCGTCCAGCGTGACGCGATAGAGCGCCCGCGCGAGCGGGGGATTGCCGATGACCGGAATGCCGCGCCGTGCCGCCTCTTCGCGGATCACGCGCGCCTCCGCATCGACGCCCTTCGCGATCACACGCGGCAGTCCGCATTCGGCGGGGACGTAGCGCAGCGCGACCGCGTAGTGGGTCGGATTCACGATGACCACATTGGCGTGCTTCACGGGCTGTTGCGGTGCCGACGACGCGAATTCGCGCGAGAGCTTGCGGCGCTCGCTTTTGATATGTGGATCGCCTTCCGAATTCTTGTTCTCGCGCTTCACTTCGTCCTTGCTCATCCGGTGATCGCGAATGAAGAGCCACCGCTGCACACCGTAGTCGGCGGCGCCGATCACCAGATAGAGCGTGCCCGCAATGCCGAACAGCTTGCACAGCGTGCCCCACGCGATGCCGTCGATGCTGTCGAGCGGCTCGTATACGACGCCGATCATCAACGGTGTAAGGAGGACGATCGCCTTCCACAGAACCGCGGAAATCACGACCGCCTTGATCACGGTCTTCGCGAGGTCGATCAGCGAGCGCAGCGAGAAGATGCGCTTGAGACCCGACGCGGGGTTGATCGCATCGAACTTCGGCTCGAGCGGCTTGGTCGAGATCTGCAGGCCTACCTGCGCCGCAAGCGCGGCGATGCCCGTGATCGACGCGGCGAGCGCGACAGGGAGTACCAGCATCAATGCGCACGTGCCGGCCTCGACGAGCAGGTCGCGCAACTGCACCCCGGGCGACTCCATTCGGGCGACGTCGAGGCTGCGGTGCATCAGTACGTGCAACTGTTCGGCCATGTGAGGCCCGGCAACGGTAAAGCCGACTGATGCCACAAGCAGGATTGCGGCGAACGGCAGGTCCGTGCTCTTCACGGTCTCGCCGTCGCGGCGCGCATCGCGCAGCTTCTTGTCGGTTGGCTCTTCAGTTTTTTCGTCGGCCATCGCGAAGTCGTCGGGGAGGGGAATTGCGGTCGATTGTCGGCGGCATGCGTCGCTGCGACTCACGTGCGCGGCGAATCGTTGGGTCCGGCACCGAAGCCGGCCACGAATTCGAGCGAGCCCGGGCGGGCCCGCACGCAGCCCGTACCGAAGCCAGGCGCTGCCGAACCCCGCCTTTCGTTCAGTGCGCTCACGTTTCGCCGCAACGGGCGGCCGACGCGGAACGTGGGCGTTACGGTTCACCCCAGCGTCGGCCACCGCGCAGCCGTTTGCCACGTCGGCAGACACGCAGGCACAGGCGTTTGATCTCAAGAGGAGTGCTCCATGTCCCTGACGAAATGCAGTAACCGGCTAGTGTCGGCATTGATCGAGGCGCTGATGTTTGGTGCGAAGCACGGCCATATCGCACAGTCCGAGCGGCTGCTGGCCGCGCTGCACGTCTTGCGTCCCGAGTTCGTCGAACTGCACGCGTACGACGCATGGCTGATGATTCGCAGGCGCGACTTCGCGGAAGCCGTGCGCCTTTTGCGCACGCTCGAGCAGCGCCCTCTGCGCGGCTCCTTCGGCCCTTACGTGGCGGCACTGCTGGCGGTATCGCTGTGCGGACTCGACGACCCGGCGTGGCGCATCTATGCCAACGAAGTGGCGGACAAAAATGAAGACCCGGATTCCGTCGAACTTGTGATGACGCTAATGGGCAAGCACAAAGCCGCGCCGGCGGCCGAGGTGCAAATCGATCGCGGCGCGTTGCAGCAGTTGATGCAGCGCCGCCATCTGCGCGCATAGGCTCGGAGAATCGCGATGAACCCCATGATTCCACCGTTGCCGCCGCTTGAGGCCACGTCCGCCGTCACGCGCGAGGAAGCCGTGAGCCGGCCCGCGGCAGGCGGCGCAGCGGGCGCAAACACGTTGTCCGAGCCCGGCTCGGCACTCGTCGATCTGTTTCGCAGCAAGCTCGATGCTGCACGCCTCGCGCCGCCGAGCGCTTCGCGCTCGCATGGTCCTTCGGCACTGACGGAAGTCGTTACCGAGGAGGACCACGCAGTCGCGAGCCTGCGTGGCGACGTCGACCGTTTTGCCGGCGAGGCCCCGTTGATGACGCCGCAGGAGGCCGTGGCGCAGTCCATCAAGGTGCAGATGCAGGTGTCAGAGATGGTCGGCAAGCTCTATGTCGGCGAGGCGGTCGCGCAGGGCACCAAGGGCTCCGTGCAGACATTGATGAAGAACCAGTAGCCGAATCAGAACGACAGGACGGACCAAGATGGCTTCCTACCTCAAGCTGGCACGCAGGGCCGTGCTGCTGTGTTTCGTCGCGGTGTTGATGACCGGTTGCAGCAAGCAGCTCTTTGCGCAACTGTCCGAGAGCGACGCGAACGACATGCTGGCGGTGCTGCTCGACGCGCGCGTGGATGCGAGCAAGCAAACGGACGACGGTGGCAAGACCTGGAGCGTGGCGGTGCAGAGCGAGCAGTTCGCCCGCGCGATGGACGTGCTGCGCGCGCATGGGTTGCCGCATCAGCGCTTCCAGAATCTGGGCGACATGTTCAAGAAGGACGGGCTGATCTCCACGCCGACCGAGGAACGTGTGCGCTTCATCTACGGCGTTTCGCAGCAACTGTCCGAAGTGCTGTCGCGAATCGATGGAGTGGCATATGCGAACGTACAGATCGTGCTGCCGAACAACGATCCGCTCGCTGCGACGGTCAAGCCGTCATCGGCCGCGGTGTTCATCAAGTATCTGCCGGGCACGGACGTCTCGACGCTCACGCCGAATCTGAAGAACCTCGTCGTGCATGCGGTCGAGGGCCTCACTTACGACAACGTCAGCGTGACGATGGTGCCGGGCACGGCCGCGCCCGAGGCGCCAGCTGCCGTTGCGCCGCGCGTGCCGCCGGAGTGGTTGTGGGCGGGCGCAATCGTTGCAGTGGGCCTGCTCGCCGCGATGCTTGCGTGGCTCGCGCGCCGGTTCGGTTCGGGATTGATGAGCGTGGGCATGCGCTTTCGCCGGCGGGCAGACGGAGCCCCGACGTGAGCGTGGCGCGAGCGGGAGCCGATGCGTTCAGGGCCAATGAGCACACGCCGGCCCGGGCGGAAGCGGAAGAACTTGCGTTTTTGGATGCCGAGATACCGGACGCATCGCGCCTGCTTCAATGGCTCACTGCTTACGAAGCGCGCATCGCGGAAGCGGCGTCGCGTTCCGGCCAAGAGCAGTGTAGTCGCCTGAACGTACCGTTCACGGACGGTGCGAGCCGCGCGTGGTATGTCGCGCGGGATATATGGCTTGGACCGGCCGTGCCCGTCAGTGCGTTCGCCGCGCGTGCGAACCGGCTTGCGTTGCTCGACGGCGCGTGGTCGCGCCGGGTGCTCGCCGGGCGGGCGATCTGGCCGTCGCGTGGGCTATTGCGCCGGATCGTTTCGGGCGCGAGACGCCGCGTGTTGCGCGATGCATTGGGTGAACACGCGTTGACCGTGCTCATGCAACTGGGCCTGAATATCCCTTCGGCTTGTACCGTGCTTCCCGCCGATCTCGCCGTCGATGCACTCGCGCGCGCCGGTCATGCGCTCTTTGAGCGCGACGGCGCGTTTACGCTTGCGCCCGCGCGGACATTGATCAGCGTCGCGTTGGATCACGCCGCCGGTGACGAAGGTGCGTTCGCAAACGCATCGATCGATCCTCACGGGTCCGCGGACTTTCTTCTCGCGTGTGGCGCGCTGTTCCCGGAGTTGACATGGTTATTTGGCTGAGAGGGCCGCAAGGCGGCATTGGCATCGATCGCGATGTGCTGCGCGCGCCGGAACTCGCGCAGCTGATCGAACTCGATCGGGCATCCGCTCATTTCGAGCGCCGCGCGGATGAACTGCTCGCGAGCGCGCAACGCGATGCCGACGCGATCCGGCAGGAGGCGGTCGAAGAGGGCGAGCGCATGCTGCAAGCGGCGCAGACGAAATACGATAACGCTGCGCGGCTCGGCTACGAAGCGGGCCGGCGCCGCGCGTTGTGCGAAGCACATGAGGCGATGCTGCGCGGCGCGGCCACCGAGCGCGATCTCCTGATGGCATTGCGCGAGCGCATCGCCGATGTCGTGATGGGCACGATCACGCGAGTGCTCGGCGAAGCGGACCGCGACGCGCTGTTCGCTCAGATTGCCGCGAGTATCTCGCGCAGCCTTGAAGATACGTCGTTTCTGACGGTGCGCGTCGCCGCATGCGATGTCGAGGACGCGACACGCGCATTTCGACGCGCGTCCGAGGAACACCGCTGGCCGGTCAATCCGGACGTGGTGAGTGATGGCGCGGTGGAACCCGGCAGCTGTGTGTGCGAGTGGGACCATGGTCTGATCGAGGCCGGCTTGCCTTCGCAACTGCGCGCGCTTGCCGCCGCGATCCGGCGCGTCGCGCGCACGGAAGTAGAGAGCAGTCGAGTCGTTGCGGATGCGCCGCTGTTTGCCGAACGCACGATGCCCGACGCGAGCGGCGATGCGCTTGCCGACTTCCCGTGCGACGCCCGGGACGGCATGCGGCCGGACGCCGAACCCGACTGGCAAACCGAACTGCACGTCGGCCCGTCCCGCCCCGCCGGAGCCCCGCGATGACCGAGGTCACCGCTTTCATCGATGCGCTGAGCGAGGAGCTTCTGGTCGCCGACGGTGCCACGCGGCAGGGCAAAGTCGTAGAGGCTGTCGGCACCCTGCTGAAGGTTGGCGGACTTGACGCGACGCTGGGCGAGCAGTGCGAACTGCGCGACGCGCGAGGTATGCTGCTGCAACGCGCGGAAGTGGTGGGTTTCACACGCCAGTTCGCGCTGCTCGCGCCGTTCGGCAGCGTGGCGGGCCTGTCGCGCACCACCCGCGTGACGGGGCTTGGACGTCCGCTGTCGGTGCCGGTCGGCGACGCGCTGCTCGGACGCGTGCTCGACGGACTCGGTGAGCCGATCGACGGTGCGGGTCCCATCCATTGCGATGCGCCGCGTCCGGTGATGTCCGCGGCGCCGGATCCGCTGACGCGGCGCATGGTCGATACGCCGCTGCACACTGGCGTTCGCGTGATCGACGGCCTCATGACGGTGGGTGAAGGTCAGCGCGTTGGCATCTTCGCGCCCGCGGGCGTCGGCAAGAGCACGTTACTCGGCATGCTTGCGCGTGGTGCGCAGTGCGACGTCAACGTGATCGTGCTCATCGGCGAGCGCGGCCGCGAGGTGCGCGAGTTCATCGAGTTGATACTCGGCGAAGACGGCATGGCGCGCAGCGTGGTGGTGTGCGCGACTTCCGACCGATCGTCGATTGAACGCGCGAAGGCGGCTTACGTCGGCACCGCGATTGCCGAGTACTTCCGCGATTGCGGGCTGCGCGTGCTGCTGATGATGGACTCGTTGACGCGTTTCGCGCGCGCGCAGCGCGAGATCGGTCTGTCCGCCGGCGAGCCGCCCACGCGGCGCGGCTTTCCGCCCTCGATTTTCGCTGAGCTGCCGCGCCTGCTCGAACGTGCCGGGATGGGCAAGCAAGGTTCCATCACCGCGTTCTACACCGTGCTCGCCGAAGACGAAGAGGGCAACGATCCGATCAGCGAGGAAGTACGCGGGATTCTCGACGGACACCTCGTGCTGTCGCGTGCGATCGCGGCGCGTAACCGTTATCCCGCGATCGACGTGTTGCACAGCCTGAGTCGCGTGATGACGCTGGTCGCGAGCCCCGGGCATTGCGACGGCGCAGCGCGCATGCGCAAGCTGATCGCGAAGTACGTCGATGTCGAGCTGCTGCTGCAGATGGGCGAATATCAGCCGGGCGCGGACCCGCTTGCCGACGACGCCGTGGCGCAGCACGAGACGATCGATGCGTTCCTCGGACAACGTACTGACGAATGGGCCGACGGCGACGCGACGCATGCGTTCGTTGCCGAATTCGCCCAGTTCGGCGACTCATGACGGCGTCCGCGATCCGCAAGTGGCGCACCATCGTCGCGGCGAAGGCACGGCGATGCGAGCGCATCGAGGCCGATCTCGCGCGTGAGCGGCAAGCGCTCGCGGAGCGTCAGACGTTGCTCGACGAAGCCGTGCAGGCGCGCACTGCAGCACAGAACAATCAGGTGGAGCACGAGGCCCGCATCGTATCCCTGCTCGATGGCGCAATGCGTCTGCCCACGTCCCACTATCTGCTTCACGACGCGTGGCGCGGGCCGCTGAAGGAAGCGCTCGACGAGGCGCGCGCGGCCGAGCGCAAGAAGCGTACCGCGCTCGAGCGTCAGCAGGCGCAGGTGGTCGAACAGGCGGCTGCACTGTCCAAAGCCCAAGGTTCGTTCGATGAATGCCGTCGCAAGCTCGACACGCTGCTGCGCGCCGCGGCCGTGGCCGCCGAACTCGCTGCCGACGAGGAAGCCGCCGAAAACCTGCTGGCCCGCCGCCATGCGCGGTAGCCATGAGAGATCGCCATGACGCATGACTTTCACACGTGGGCCGAGGCATTGCTCGGCTGGTTCGAGGCGTATCACGACTTCATCGTCATGATGGTGCTCACGGGCATTCGCATCATGGTGACGTTCCTCCTGCTGCCCGCGACGAGCGACACCGTGTTGCCTGGCACCGCACGCAACGGCGTCGTCTACGTGCTGACCCTGTTCGTCGCCGCGGGGCAGGCCCCACAGGCGTTCGAGTCGATCAGCAGCGCGATGCTGCTGGTGCTCGCCTGCAAGGAGGCGTTTCTCGGTCTGGCATTCGGTTATAGCGCGGCGACGGTGTTCTGGATTGCGCAGTCGCTCGGCACGCTGATCGACGACCTCGCGGGGTTCAACAACGTGCAGATGACCAACCCGCTACGAGGCGACCAGAGCACGCCGGTGTCGACGCTGCTGCTGCAACTCGTCGTGACGCTGTTCTATGTCGGCGGGGGCATGCTGTTCGTTCTCGGCGCGCTGTTCCAGTCGTTCAAATGGTGGCCGACATATGTGCTTTATCCGTCGCTTGCCGACACCGCGCTGACATTTCTGATCCAGCGCAGCGACTCGATCTGGACCGCGCTCGCGAAACTCGGCACGCCCGTGATGCTGGTGCTGGTGCTGGTCGATCTCGGTCTCGGCATCGTCGCGCGCGCCGCGGACCGGCTCGAACCGACTTCGCTCAGCCAGCCGCTGCGCGGCGTGATCGGCGTGCTGATGCTGATCGCACTCGTCGCGGTATTCGCTTCACAGGTCGTCACCGACGTGCGGCTCGGCGATCTGTCTGCTGTATTGGCGAAAGGAATGCTGTCCAATCCAGTACACTGAAGACGCTGAATATTGTTGTGAAGTGTCGTGCCGATTGTTGAGTTTTCGTGAGCGTGATGTCTCTACCATGGTTTCCGTGCCCGGCAATCCGCCGGGACCACAGGTCTCGCAGGGCGAATCGTAGGGTTCGCCGCATCGGACACATCCTGAGGTGGAACCATCATGTTCTCGACGATCTATTTTGCTTTGCTTTCAGGTCTTGCACAGAAGCGCCGTCTGCCCGCGTATGCGACGTCGATGCTCGACGGCGCATCCGAACGCGCTTACTGCCTGGTCGACGATGTGCTCGAGCGGCCGGCGCACAAACTGGTGGAAGCGGACGACGCGCGGCTGGTTGCGGTCGCCGACGCATCGCTTCTGCTCGGCTACGAGCAGGATGCGGAAGAAATGTACCGCCGTGCTCAGAAGATGAACGTAGGTGACGACAATCGCCTGCGCGTGCTGTCGTGCCGCAATGCGGGCTGGCAACTGATGATGCGCGACCGCTACGGCGCGACCGCAAAATGTTTTGCGCGCATCGTCGATGACGACGCCGCGTCGCCGGCCGATGTCCTCGAAGCACTGATCGCCGCGGCGCTCGTGCATCATCAGGTGGGACGTCAGCGCGATGCCGACGACGCGCTACTTCGCGCTGCGGAACTCGCCGACACGCAGGAAGAACCAGGCTGGCGTCTCGTAATCGCGCTGCTCGCCCGCGAGTTTGACGTGCAGTTGGGCATCCGTACGGCGACCACGCTGAGTGACCACGCGTTCTGGAGTTCTGCGCATCTGGCGCGCGCGCAGAGTGCGGGCGATCGCGCCGATCTGACGCGCAAGCTCACCGAAACGAAGGTGTTGATGTCGCCGATGCCTGCGCTTCTTGCGCAGCGGCACGAGTATCTGGAGCGCCTTGCGATGCTCGCGCGCGGCGAACGCATTGCCGTGGCACCGCTCGTCGAGCTGATAAGCCATCCAAAACACTTTCGCGGTGCGGGCCAGGCGTTTCTCGCTAAAATCGATATCGTGCTGGCGAGCCTGGCAGGCGGACTCGACGACGTTGCCGACACGGTGCTCGAAAAAGTCAGCCGCGCGGAAGCCGATACGGGCACGCGCCGCTGCAATTTCGACTACCTGTACTGCGTATCGAAGCTCGCGGTGCGGCGGGGCAATCCGGCCGAGGCACTCAGGCTCTATGCGAACTACGCGTCCGAGGCGCTGCGTTGCCTGCGCTGCGAGACGCATGGCCTCGGGGCGACGCAATCCGCCGCGAGTCGCGCGCTGCCGGCCGACGATATTTCGTCACGTCTCACGGTGAAATATCGCCGCGCGTATCGGTACATTGTCGAGAATCTCGAACGCGCCGATCTGAATACGCGCGAAATCGCCTCGCAGATCGACGTGACGGAGCGCGCGCTGCAACTCGCGTTCAAGCGTTCGATCGGCATGTCGCCGCATGCGCTGATTCGCAAGCTGCGGCTCGAAAGCATCCGTAACGACCTGCTGAACGACGATCGCGTGCAGGGCTCGATTTTCGATACCGCGAGCCGCTGGGGCCTGAAGAGCCGCTCCGCGCTGGCCAAGGGCTATCGCCGCGAGTTCAATGAGTCGCCGTCCGAGACGATCCAACGCTAAGGGCTTGCCATGAATGCAATCGTTTTCGGCCGCCGTGGCGCGGCTTTCCGGGTGCGCATGCTGTGCGCAGCCCTCATGGCAGCCGCCGCATTGCCGGCCCATGCCGAAACTGTCACATGGCAGGGCACTCGCTTCGAATACGTCGCGGATCATAAGGATCTCAAGGACGTGCTGCGCGATTTCGGTGCGAGCCAGCATGTAATGACGTGGATCTCGCCGCATGTCGAGGGCACGGTGACGGGGCGCTTCGACGCTGCGCCGCAGCGCTTTCTCGACCAGATGGCGGGATCGTTCGGCGTGCTGTGGTATTTCGACGGCTCGGTGCTGCGCATTTATGGGGCGAACGAAGCCCGCAGCGCGACGCTCGGCCTGACCCATGCGAGCACCGAGGATCTGCGGCGCGCACTCGGCCGCCTGCAGATCGAGGACCCGCGTTTCCCGGTGCGCTACGACAGCGTATCGCGCACGGCGGTCGTCTCCGGTCCACCGCGCTTCGTCGACCTCGTGACGGATGTCGCGCATCTGATCGATCACGAATCGATTCCTGGTGCGAAGGTCGTTGTGCAACGTTTTCCGCTGCGCTACGCATGGGCGACCGACCGTAGCATTGCGATCAATGGCCGCAGCGTCAACGTGCGCGGTGTCGCGTCGCTGTTGCGCACCCTGTATGGTCAGGGCGTACCGGCCGCCGGCGGCGATGCATCGGGCGATGCGCCGCCGGCACGGCGCGACGCCTACCGCGTGCCGAGCGTGCGCGAGATGCAGGACGACGGCATGACGACGGGCGCGACCCGATCGGCGGGCGGACATCCGCCGCCGTTGCCGACGCTGCCGGGCCTCGGCGCCGGCTCGTCATACGGCGCTCGCGACGACGGCATGGCGCCGCCGCCGTCAGGCGGCATGGTGGACGCAAGCATGGACTCGAATCAGGCCCGTGACGGCGGTGCTGCGCCCGCAGCGGGACGCGCGAGACAGCATGCGGCGCAGGCGGCGCCGACGATCGAAGCAGATTCGCGCAGCAATTCGATTCTCGTGCGGGACCGCGCGGAGAACATGGCCGCGTTCGGCTCTCTGATCGAATCGCTGGACACGCGTCCAGGCATCCTCGAGATCGACGCCAGCATCATCGAGATCACCGATAACGCATTGCAGGAACTCGGCGTCGACTGGCGGCTGCACTCAGGTCACGTCGATATCCAGACAGGCAACGGCCAGCAGTCTCAGACAAGCAACCCGGGCTCGCTCAATCCGCAGGGTTTCAGTAATCCATTCGACGTCGCCAGCGCGGGCGTGCTCGCTACACCGGCGGGCGGCGTGCTGACGGCGGTGGTCGGCGGAGCGGGGCGCTATCTGCTGACCCGTATCAGCGCGATGCAGCAGACCGATCAGGCACGTATCACGGCGAGCCCGAAGGTCGAGACGCTGGATAACGTTGAAGCACTGATGGACAACAAGCAGACGTTCTACGTGCAGGTGGCGGGTTACCAGTCGGCGGATCTTTACAGCGTGTCGGCGGGCGTGTCGCTGCGGGTGCTGCCGTCCATCGTGAACTCGGGCAACGGTGAGCAGATTCGCATGGACGTGCATATCGAGGACGGCAAGTTGACCGACCAGCAGGTCGGGCAGTTGCCCGTGGTCAGCAACAGCACGATTGACACGCAGGCGCTGATCAATGAGGGCGACAGTCTGCTGATTGCGGGTTATTCGGTGGATCAGGACGACCATACGCAGATCGCCGTGCCTGTGTTGTCGAAGATTCCGCTCATCGGCGAGCTGTTCAAGTATCGCAAGCATCAGGGGCAGCGGTTTCAGCGCCTGTTCCTGCTCACGCCGCGTGTGCTGTCGGCGGCCGCGGGTGGCAGGGCGAGTGGTGGCGAGAATGGTGGCACCAGCGGCGGCATGAATGGGACAAGGACTGTCCCAAACATAGGCGTGGGCGATGGCATGGGCCCCGCGGCGCTGCCGCCCGATGCAATGAACTTTCCGCGCGTGCCCGCGATGACTCGTGTCGCGCAGATCTCCACCTTGCCGATGCCGCAGCTCCAGCCACGGCAACCGACGACCTCGGCCATCGACGACAAACCCTGAAACCATGCGGGGCCCAGTGCCTGCGGCCATCTTCCACTGCCTGCGCGACGAAATGCGGCCCGCACGATGTGCGGGCCGTATGTTCATGAATCAAACGAAAGCAGAAGGCGCAAGCAAAGCCAAAGGCAAAAAGCGACGAGACGGCGATGGGCTGTTTGCGCCACAGCCTCAGGCAACGCGCCGGCGATTGTCGGCGAGATAGCTGAGAAGCAGCGTATCGAGCACGCCGGGAGGCGGCCCCGCCTGCTGGGTCTTCCCGTCCTTGTCGTTCTCGTCTTTCTTGTCTTTCGACTTGGCCTCCTTCTCTTTCGAGCCGTTCGCCTTGCTGCTATCCCCATCGGTCTTTCCGTCGCCGTGCCCGTGTCCTTCGGGGCCCGCGTTCTTCGTCGTTGCGGTTTCCATCGAACGCGTTTCATGCGGCCCTTCGGCGCCACGGTGGCCGCCACGGCGTCCCGTGCCGGCGGGGGCAAGCGATGCCAGCATCAGCCCGTCGCCGCCCGCTGCCATCACGGTGTCGGCACCGCCCCCTGCCCCTGCGCCGCCAAGCACCTTGCCGGCCAACTTCTGCGCGCCCTGGCCGGCCTCCATCTCCGTGACCGACTTGACGACCTTGCCGATGCCACCATGCATTGCGGCGGCGATCGTGTTGTCCAGCGCCTCGCTGCCGATATGCGCGGCCGCGAGCGTCGATGCCGCCACGGTCGCGGTGAGCCCTTCCGGCGTGAGATCGGCGGCGACTTCGAGCGCGTCCTCCCCGACCGTCGCCAGGTCGTTCACCATTCCCTTGAAGTTGCCATGCGCGAGATCCTTGATTGCGTTGACCGAGCCCGAGACCACGCCTTCGGCCGACGACACGAGGTCCTGGGCGGCCGCATCGACGCCCTTGTTGACGTCGTTCTCGACGGTCTGGACGCCCTTGTCGACCTTGTTCAGCACCTTATCGAAACCCTTGCCGAGATGCATGTTCTGCAAGCCTGCGAGCGTGGCGTCCGCGCTCGCGGTGGCCGCGTCCGTCGCAGTCTTGCCGACATCATCGGCCGTCTTCAGCAGGTCCTGCATGGCCAGCTTCATATTGCCCTGCATCAGCGCCTCTGTCATGGCCAGTGCGTCCTGCAGCACCTTCTTCAGGTCCTTTTCCAGCGTATGGGCCACGTGCTCGACGCCGTGCACGACGGCTTTAGCGGCTTTCTCGAGGTCGTGACCGACACTCTGGAACGCATGCTTTATCTTCGAAAATATACTCATTACTTGCTCCTCAGTGCGCACGATCCGCCCCGAGCCGCGCGATTCCGACGGCCGCGAGGCTGAGCGTGCGGCGATGTTGATGGCGTGCTTCAGGCCTTCGTCTTGTGCTCGCTCGACGGCTTGTTGAGCATGGACAGCAATTGCGAAAGCAGTTTCAGCAAGTCGCTCGTGAGCGTATTCGGGTCGGTCGAACCGTTCGCGTTATTGGATCCGTTGGTGCTGTTCGCGCCGTCCGTGCTGCCGGGGTTGTTGCTCGGATCGTTGCCCGTATCGTTCGAACCGTCGGTCTGCGAGCCATGAAGCTGCTGCAAAAGCTGGATGATGTCGGACAGCAGCGCCTGGATCTGCGACGCCTGAGCGCCGCCGTTTGCGCCGCCCTTGCTGTCGCCGCCGGCCTGGTTGCCGCCTTGCGCACCCTCCATCTGCTGGAGCAGCTTGAGCAGATCGTCGATGAGTTGGCCCGTCTGCTTGTCGAGACCCTGGCCGCTTTGCGACGATTGTTGCAGCGTATGCAGAATCTGTTGGAGCAGGGACGCGATCTGACTTTGCAGATCGTTCGAGCTGCCGGATGGGGCGGTGGTGTTGTCGGTCGACGGCGCCTGGGTGGAGTCCGGGCCTTGCGTGGAACCCGGCGCTTGCGTCGAGGCGCCGCCGTTGTTGCCGGATGCGCCGCCGCCCTGCGAACCGCCGCCTAGCTTCTGTTCGATGATCGCGAGAATCATTTCGAGCAGCTTTTCGACGTCGTTGTTGCCGAGTTTGCCGCCGCGCTTCAGGTCCGATTCCAGTTGCTGGAGGTCGGCCTGGATGTTGGTGTTGCCGATGTCGTTGCTGATCTTGCTCATGAATAGCCTCTTAACGTACGCGATGAGATATGCGCAGCGGCGTCGGGCTCGCTGCGTGTCGATGTCCATCCTGTTGGCCGCGCGACGGCCGCCTGGCGACGACCGTCCCGGAATCAAGCGTAAGAGAGCCGACAGACCGTCCTGTGTCCGGAAACGAAACAGCTGGTGTAACGGCGAATGAGCTTGTCGAGCGGCCCCGTCGGTCGGGCGGCCAGAGGCCATATCGGTCGCCAGAGAATGGCGATCGGAGCGCGCTCGACTACGCGCCGGTGATCCATCGTCGAGGCTTGCTGCCTTGTCGTACTCGAGAAATTCGCCGGCTCATGGAGGGAAGCGAAAGCCGATCCCGATCGACACGGAAAGTCGTTGGGCCGCTGCGGCCCAGCCCCGGGTTCGTCCATCGATAGCGCCCGTCTCGTGTTTTCTTTCAACGCCGCGCCTTTCGCTCTCGTCGCCGCTCTTTCGCCGGATCCATCAGTTGCGAGCTGAAGCATTCACGAGAATGACATGCACATTCACCCGGAACGCAGGCAACGTTTTGTTGTGAAAGCCGTTCGGTAATGCAAATCGCAATCCAAACAAAAGAAAACGGTTGAGAAGGGAGGAGCGCATTGTTTCGTCGAAGCAATGCCTTGTCGCGACGCGTTGTTGCACATTTCCACAGCGGTCCGGATTGCCCGCGAGCCCAGTCAAGTCGATTGAGCTGCCTTTTCTTCGTTGAAAGCACGGAGCGAAAAAATGCCACGCAAAATCACGTCGTCCCCCGTAGCATCGAGCAGCGCGGCTTCGCCCGGAAGCGAGTCCGAGCACGCCACCCCGCCATCGACGGGCGCGCCCGGCTCGAGCGCGACACGCAGTCGCAGTCGCGGTAGTGGTGGCGTGTTGAGCGGTTTGAACCGAGCGCTGAGGGCCACGTCGAAGACGGTCGCCTTTCCGTTCTACACGAAAACTTCTACGACACCGACGCGAGCCAAACCTGAGCCCAAGGTCGTTCGGGTCGAGGCACCGCGCCCGCGCCGTATGGGCCAGCTGCCGTCACTCGGCCACAAGCACGAGCGCAATATTGACGCGATCGTGCCGCAGGCAAAGTCGATCTCGGCACGCGCGGAGGTCCGGTTTGGTCTGCCCGAAGACATGCGAACGCCGGAAGGTGCAAAGCGTTACATCGGCACCCAATGGCGGCAGGTCGAAACCGATGGGCAATTCACGGCGGCCGATATCGACCGGTTAGCCAGCATGATCAGCGAGCGTCTGCTTTCCATCGACAACGTGGTTGCCACGCAAAGCGCCCATCAGCTCGAGACGCCGGCCGGAGCCGCGGCCGATGGCGGCCAGCAGGCTGCCTCGCATGCGATCCTGGTTTCGGACGCGCTTGCGCAAGCTACCGGCGGGGATCCGGTCCGCGCACGTGCTGCTTTGGAGGCACTGCTCGACAACACGCAGCACGAGAGCCCCCGCGTACGCGCCGACGTGTTTGCGCTGCAGATCGCGCTCGGGGCAACGGGCATCGGCATGGAGACTTTGCTCGCTATTGCGCCGCACGTCCTGCACGACCACGGAGCAGCGGGTGACGCGAACGCATCGGAAATTCTCCGCGAGGCATTCCGGCACGGGTTGCGCGCCGCCGATCAATTGCTGCGCAACAAGCCTGCGGATGAGGCGGGTCCGGCAAGCCTTGAAGAACTCGCGGCGCTGGCCGACAAGGCGCTGCCGGTCGCCGAGCGCGTGCGAACGGACAGCGTGAGCGATATTGCGGCGGAGCCGGCGGCGTCCGAAGTCACCCCCGCGTGGCTCGCCAACCCGGCCAATACGCTGGCGATCAAGGCGCTGCAGGCGGCGAACGTGCTGAGAGCCAACCCGGCCGCGAACTGCCCGCCGCATCAGGCAGCCGCATACATGGCGTGGCGCAATGGATTCGACCGGGAAGGGCCGGGCACGGATCTGGCCAACACGCAGCAACGTTTCTTCAAGCTTTTCACATACGCGGAACGGGCCGCCAGGACCGGGATAGCTCGGCGCGCCGTGTCGGGCTTTCTGGGCAAACAGAAGTCCCCGCTGTCAGCGCTGCAGAACTTCGGCACGGCCGGTATGCTGCTCGGCCATCCGGAGCAGGAGTTCGCCCACTTCACCGGTGCGCTCGCTCCCGTCAAAGAACGACTGGTCGAGGGACTGAAAAGTCCGGCCACGTCGCATGAGTCGAAAATCCGCTTCGCCGTCCGGCTCGCCGCGCTGGAGCAGTGGGAACAGCGCATGGCGACGAAAGGGCTGCGCAGCAAGTTCAAGTTTTCGTCGTCCGATCGCAAGGCCATCGAGGTGCGGGCCCGCGCTGCACTACCCAGTCAGCCCGCGCGAGATCGCGAAAATGACGTGCCCGCGCCGAACCTGGAAGGACACATGCTCGACTTCAATCACAATCGCGATCGCAACATCGCGGCGATCAGTGCCGAAGTGAAAGCACTAGACAAGATGTCTCCGGCGCAACTGGAGACCTGGGCGGCGGAATCATGGGGTGCCTCCGAGCAGGTGCCGGCGTCCGTCACGGAGAAAATCGACGTATTCCGGACGCGTCTTGCAGGTGGCGACATTCGCCCGCAGCGGGGGGAAGCCAATACCCAGCTCGACGCCATCAACGATCTCGTCCGGCAAATGCCGGACGCTTATGACATCCGCTTCAGTAGCGGCGGAATGTTTGGGCTGGCGAGCATACCCTCGGAATCCTTGACTGCGTTTTCGCACCATCTCGGCGTGCCGCACGTGTCGGTGCTGCCGGACGTGGGCTACATCCGCGGACGTCACGCGGTCATCGATGTCGGCTCGAATTCGCACTTCGGCCACGTTTTCATCGGCTCGGACTCGCGCAATTCACTGTATGGCGGCCTGGGAGGCTTCGCCGGGTGGTCGTTCGGCAAAAAGCACAAGCCCGTCTTCAGCGTCGGTGGTTCGCTCGGCCTTCGGCGTAGCTACGACACGGGTGACGCTCGCGGCGTGACGATTCGGACGCGCCGTTCGGACAACGAACAAGCGGGTAGCCCCGATGCATGGCGCAGCACGATGCACGATGTGTTGAATACGGCGCGACGCGCCGGGCCCAACGACGAAGCGCCGCGCAATGCCGAGGAAATGTGGGGTGGGTTGACCCAGCGTTTCTGGAAGGATCCCGCTGTCTCGATCAACTGGACCGACAGCCGAAACAAGACGCACGCAACCACGGCAACCGCCGGTATCACTGCGCGTATCGGCACCTCGCGCACACCTTCGACGAGTTGGGGGCCGTCGCTCGGCGCGAGCCTGAGAAAAGTCTCGAAGGCGCTCAGCAGGACGAAGGACATCGCGGGCACGCATGCGATCAATGTCGCCACGAACAACAGCGGCCGGGGTGTGTCCGTCTCGGCCACGCTCGTCGAAGGGCTTCCCAGTGCTTCGATGCCGCATCACAGTGGACATCTGGCCACGCTATCGTTTCCGTCGCAGCCCTACTTCGGGGTTGGAACGACGCTCCTCTCCACCAATACGAATGCGGCCCTTCGAATCGGCCGCGAGGGTGACCGTACCGTTGGCAAGCACACGTACAAGGATACGGAGTTCGGGACCTTCGACGAGTTGAAGCAATACGTCGACACCCACCGCGCCGAATGGATGACCTCGCTCGGCGGCGACGCCGCGGCTCGCGACAAGCTCGACAAGTGGATGGCGCAAGTCAAGGAAGGGGCAACGGCCGGCAACCTCGTCATGGGCGAGCGCTTGGATATGCACGAGGGAGCCGCACGGAATCTCGATTTCCTCATGCATCGCAAGCAACGTCTGGAACGCCTGACGAAGCCGACGCCAGCTCAGGCGCGTGAGCTCGCGAGGATCGACACCGACATCCGAAAAGTGCTGGGCAACGAGAATAGCTGGCGCAGGCAGTCGCTGTACGTCCTCGAAGCGCTCGGTACCCAACGCACAGTCGGGCTGTCATTCATGCTCAACGCGCAAAGCGCGCAGAGCGTAGCCGGCGTGCGCGAAATGGCCGTGCTTTCCGCTGCCAAAGAGCCGGAAGCCAACCGCACTTGACGGTGATCGGGATGCGTCCCCCCGCGGCGCATCCGCAGGTGTCGAACGGCACAACGTCGTCCGTCCGCCGCGTTTTCGTTGCAGAAAAACACGCCGCGCATCGACGAACGTATCGCGCGTGCCCATGACTCCACGCAGGAGCGGAGGTTTCGCCGCGGTCGACAAGGCTTCGTCGCCTGGCTGTTCATGTCATACGCAGTCCAGATAATCGGTGGAATCGGAGGAGGATACATGCGGCTCACCAACATGATCAGGAATACGGCGTCGATGTTGCGCGGCACGCCGCGCGCGTCGACGACAGTTGCGCCGGCGGCCAGTCCCGCTGCATCGACGGGAGCGGGCGTGCAGCCATCGCAACGATCGTCTCCAGGCGCGCGTGCGGGTGCAAAGGCCGGCTTCGCGGCGACGCGCGAGCGTTTCAAAAGCATGCTCGGGTTCGGCCGTCCGCCGTATGCGACGCGCGATGCTCCGGCCGATCGCCGGGCGCTGGTGGAAACCGAATGGCGTCTGCCGTTTGCGCGCGCGAACAAGTTCGGCCGACCGTTTCCGGCGCACGACGTGCGCATTGCCGCGCAGACACCAGCTCGTCCCGTCGATCCGCCCGGTGACTGGAGCGAGGCAGGCAGGACCAGGCCAGCGCCGGGTTCGAGCGCGTCGGCCCAGAATCGCGCGGCGAAGGCGCACCGGATGCTGGCGAAGGCGGTCGGCAAGTTCACGGAGAAGCGCAAGGGCGAATCGTCGGATGCGGCCTCGACGCGCACAACGAGACGGCCGCGCGATGCGGCCGAACTCGAGCATTGGCTGGACCATCGCGAAGGGCTGGATAGCTGGGTGCGGGAGTATTTCAGTGCGGACGGCAGAAGCGGGGCGGGCGGTGCGAGCGAGGCCAACGACGCCAGTGACGCAGGGCACGTGAATGAAGCCAACGGCGGAAGCCCTGTCGGCGAGATGGAAAGCACCGACAACGACGCAAATCCAGCGCTCACCTCCAACCGACACACGTCGTCCGCGGATCAAGTCACCGCGCTATCCGCGTTGCTCGCGCAAGTGGTGCAGGCGACGGATGCCGCGCGCGGAGTCACGGGCGAATCCTCCTCTGCGCAGGTTGATCCATCCGCTATGGACAGCACGCACCGCTTTGCGCCATCGCTCATGCTCGGCTATGCCGTGCTCTCCGCGCTCGGCGCGAACGAACCGGCGCGCGCGGTAGCGGCATTGCAGGCATTGCCGGAGATCGTGAACATCGAAGGGATCGTGCAGCGGGCCGCGACGTTCGACCTGAATGCCGTGCGTCCGTCCGTCACGACGACGGCGGAGCAGCCGCAACAGAATGGCGATCCCGTTCAGGGAGGCAACGGGAGTGAATCGCCGGTCGACGAAATCACGGCGGAGCCCGACGGCAACGTTCGCGCGACAGACCAGCTCAACCGCACGTCGTCTACCGTTCCCGTCAACCAGGCGCACGCGGATGCATGGCGCATCGCTCGTGCGCTCGCGAACACGCACCTGGGCTTCGACATGCTGAAGAAACTCACGGGCAGCGCTGCATCGACGGCCGACAGTGCGACCGCACTCGCGGTGCTGCAAGCGTGGACCGCGTTGCCCGAGGGGCACGCCGATCTCGATGCGGCGCTCGCCGCCGCGCACGCCACGACCGACGACAAAGGCAATCTCGCTGCGCGCGTGCTGCGTGCCGTGTCGGGCTCTGCGCAGCCGCGCGACGCAGCTGCGCTTTTCGCGTGGCGCCAGGGCTTTCGAAGCGACGCGCCGGGTAGTCCGTTAAAGCAGGCGCAGACGCGGCTGCATCGTTTCGTGACGCGCGGGATGTTGCGGCTCGACAAGGGCAACTGGTTCTTTCAGCGCATGTTCGGCAAGAAGAAGTCGGCGTTGCGCGGCTTGATGCTCGGTTCGTCGGGCGCTGCGCTCGCGTCCTACACGAAGGAGGCGGCCCGTTATGCGGATGCGCTCAAGACGGCCAGCGCGACTTTGGCCGCATCGCTGCGCAGCCCGCGTCTCGCGACAGGCGCACCGGATGGGGAAGAGACGCGCGCGCGCGAAGCTGCGGCCGCTGCACTGGAGGCGATTGCCGCCAGGCCGGCGACGCATATTGGCGACCTTGAACTGGACGAAGCAATGATGGCAGCGATGGAAAATCGCGAGCCGGAGATGAGCGTCGCGCAACACGACGACGCGCCAGCACTGCTCGATGCCGGTGCATTGCGCGAATGTGCGAAGCGCTTTCATGTGCATCGATGGGAAGCGGTAAAGGCCGCGCTAGAGCACGTCGACAAGGTCGGCGAGGCGAAGGCGATCAAGCCCGAGCGCCTGGGCCGTGAGGAAATCAGAAGCGTGATGCGCCAGGTGATCACCGACCTGCAGCAGTCGACGCAGGTGGCTTTCGCGGATGGCGGGCGTTTCGGCTTCAGCACGCGCGGTCTTTCGCTGTCGGTCAACCGTGGGCCGCATCAGCACCTGCCGGTCGGGGGCGAACTCACGCTAGCCCATTACCACACCCGCAGGGCCGTCGTGACCCTGCAGCGCAATAACGTGGGCTTCGATATCTTTATCGGCACCGAACATGGCAAGCGCTCGGTGGGGAGGCTTGGCGCGCGCATCGGCTACAGCAAGCACATGAGCTGGCTTGGCGGCTTGCGGCTGGGCGGTTCGCTGCGCCTCACGCCCTTCGATCGCGAGCAGCGCGAGCCGCGCGGCGTGCTGATCCGCGTCGCGCGCGAGCGTCTCACTGACGAGAATCTCGACTGGGTCGCGATGAAGTACGACGATGCGCGCACCACCGAAACCGTACTCGACATGGTCGATTTTCTGTTCGAGGAAGCGCGCGAACCGGTGCGTGACAAGGGGGCCGAAGCGCCCCTGTTCGAGCGCCTTGCCGCACGCATCGGCGAGCGCACGGATATCTCGATCGGCTGGCAGGACGGCCGGACGAAGGCAACGCGCCAGGGCATTCATGCATCGGCGGGCGCGTCGGTGACCGCGCCGAGTTCGTCGGTCCGTGGCTCCTACGGCCTTGACGGCAATGTGACGGTGGATCTGAACAGCCGCAACGAAACGGCCGTCAACGAAGACACCGGTTCGATCCGCTACGACCGTCGCGCCGTGACGCAGAGCATGCGCGTCTCCGTGCAGGGCACGGCAGGCGCGAGTCCGGGCTGGCACAAGGGCGAACTGACGGGCGGCCTGCCGGGTGCGTCGCCACTGGGTGTCGGCGGCGCACGGCCCGAGCGGCTCGTGGCCGCGCGCGTGATGCTGCCGGAGCGCGAAGGGCGGCTTCTGAATCGCGGCTGCTACGCGGACCAGCAGTTTGCGTCGTTCAATGCGTTTGCGGCGGCCGTCGAGAGTTCGCGCGAGGAATGGATCGAGATGTATTGTCACACGCACGGCTGCGACTATCCCGAGGCGGCTGCGAAGCTCAAACATGACCTCACGATGATGAAGGCCCATCAACGCGTCAATCACACCTTCCTCGTGCGCCGCCGGCTGAAGCCGGCGCAGGCGCGGCGCGGCGACGTCTATCGCGCGCTCGAACGCATGCATGACGCCGCCGCCCACGCCGCGCCCGGCAAGGGCGAAGACTGGTCGCGTCCGCTCGACGCGATGTTGCGCGAGCGCGCGTCGTGGCTGCCGGAACGCATTGCCGTGAGCGAAGTGACGGGGCGTGTGCGCAGCACACCGGGCTTGCGCCTGCCGATCGGCGGCGTCGCATCGGAGAGCGTGCTCGCGCAACGCGAGCTGATGCGCTCGAAAGCGTGAGCGCTGGGGCATCTGGTGTGGATCAGATGATGGACGAGGTCGACAATCATCGTCGCAGCGGAAATCGCAAAGCGCGCGGATCTGATGTGGACACGCACGTCGACGGATACCGCGCTCGTGCTGAACTTCGCCACTCTATCGGGTGCGGCACGTGATCGTCTCGACCAGATGGTGAGGCGACCGCACCTGGGCGATTCGTCGAGCCCCGCAGACATTGCTGCTGAAAGTCGCAAATGGAATGCGTCACCCCTTCCCGCTTGAATGTCTCGTCGTACGTCGCCATGAAAGGCACGCCAAAGATTGGATTTGCAACCAGCGTTCGGTGTGCAGTTCATTGCGGCGGTTTTCTAGTACGGAAGCGAAGCCGGACCCTTCGAGATGACGACGTTCGGGCGCGGCTCGCAGCCGCAGCCGGTTTATCCGCGGGCACGCGCAGACAGCGCCTGCAGCGCGCTTTCATAGGCGGCCTGCAGTTCTAGAATCGCCGGCCGGCTACCAGCCCCGTTCGCTTCGAGGCGCCGCTTCTTGAGCCTGTAGCGCAGCGTCACCAGTTCCAGCGTCGCGCGGTCCTCCGGGATTTCAAGTACGGCATGCCACGGACGGTGGGCCGCTGTTGCACCTGCGTGTCCGCTGACGGCTGCCGGTTCGTACGCATGCACGCTTCCGTGCCACGGCGCGGCGGGTAGCCATGTCGGCGCCGCCTGCATGTAGCCACGGTGCGACTGGACGAAGAATGGCCGCGTCGCGCTTGGATAGAGACCGAAGTGCAGCGTGTGAAAACGTCCGTTGAAATGGAAGCCGACGTGCATCTGCTTGCCGTTAGGGCCGTCGCCGAAACCGTACGTAAAGCCGATCCGGCTGTTCGCGCCGACAACCCGGCTTTGACAGGAAGGCGCCAGCCAATCCGGCAAAAGCGGTTGCCAGGGCCTCGGCCGCGTATAGGCCGTATAGCCCTGAGGCGAGAAGACAGGGCTGCCTGCCGGATACGTATGCTGCGCGCTCCAGTGATATGGCGTGTAGTAAGGCGCTGCCAGGTGCGGGCTCCAATGCGATTGCGGCATACAGGAATAGGGCGCGTAGGCCGGCGCGAGATACGGGCCGAAGTGGGGTGCCGGATAGGGATATCGATACGGTTGCGCGGTGCCGGCGCTATTTTGGGGTTGTCGGGCGACGCCGTGCCCGCCATTGGGTGCAGTCTGCTCCACGTGCGCGGCCGGCGACGTTTGAGCCGGACGCTCCGCCGCATCGCGGCCGAGCAAGGACGTAACCCGCGGCACGGGCGGCGCGTCCTGGTCTTCCTGGAAGCGCCGCGAAAACGCCGCGACGCGATCGGTCAGATCGCTGCGCGAGGACGTGCGTCGCAGCAGCGCGCTGACGGGCGTGCCATGGGTGCGCCTGTGTAAAGCGGATGTGCTGCCCGGACCGTGCTGCGTGCCGGCTTCGAGCGTGCGCGAAGGGCGCGCGGGCTGACGATCGGGCGCGGCCACGTGATTGTGCGCCGGCTGGTTGTCGGGCCGCTCGATGGGCGAAATGAACGGATGGGACGAGATTCTATCGGGCATCGGATGCTCCTGTACCGGAGGATCGCGCATGTGCGAGGCCGTGACGGCCCTGCGCCGGCTCGCGCGGATAGGCGCAGCATAGAGTCATACGAGCAGGATCTGTCGCGGGCGCGGCGATACGCTGACGCCTGTAGCGAAACTTCGCGATGACTTCGCTGCGGTCGCCGCGGCTTCGCGGCGTTCGCGCGCGGACACGAACGCGAGTGGGTAACGTCGCTTCATCGACACAGCGATCCGATTGCAGCCGGACACGGTAAAGCGAGCTCCGATGACATTAGCGAACGAACCGAGCGCACAGGCGCTTCTCGACACAATCAGGCAGCGCGTGGCCGATGCCGCCCGCGTTCCGGGACTCGCCGCACGGCACGAGGCGATCTTCGATGTGGTCCCCGCGCTGAAGGCACGGATCGACGGGGCATTCACGGACGGGGCCCCCGACGCCCAGGAAGCCACCGCGTGCCTGCGCGAAGTTTTCGAGGCGTTCAAGCGGGTCCACGCGATTGCGCGTCTGCCTTATTCGCCGCGGCTCGATGCGCGTTATCCGTATCGCGACGAGACGTTGAATCCGGTCTTCATCGTCGAGTTGCGCGATCCGACACAGGCGTCAAGTGAGCGGGCAACATCACGCATCGAGGCCGTGATGCCTTACGTCGACGCTGCATTGAGCGAGCAGAACCGTGGGGACGCTTATCGAAACACCTTACATTGTCGACCGATCGAGCCCGACGACCTGCGCGATCCACGCGAACACGTGCTGGTGGGCGAGCGCGGTGCATTTGCCGCGCGGCACATCCATCGTGGCGAGTGCATCGGCGTGTATGGCGGACGGCTCATGAGCGCCGCGATGTTCTTCACCTGCGTGGAGGACTCGTTCGTGATCTGCGCGAACTCGGGCAACTCGGTTGCCTTTGTCGACGGAGAGAACGTGCTGGCGATGGCGAACACGTCGCTCGCCTACGATGCAGACGGCATCCCCATCGCACAGGCGGAGCACGGCTACAACCTCGAAGCCGCATCGTTCGATGCGAGATCTCGCTGCGGCCGATGCTTCTCCATCCGCGCGTTCTTTGCGACCGAAGATATCGAATTGGGTGCCGAGTTGCGGTGGAACTACCGCTATTCGCCGGAACTCGTTCGACATGTTTTCGGAGAGGCTTATCGCCGGAAGGACCTGCACGCGGGCTGATTGCCCGAGGTGACACGCCCTGGAAGCGCTTGATCGCGCGCCTGGCGTGGTGCGCAGTCAATGAGATCAATGGCCTGCAAGCCAGGCGCTCGGCCAAAGGCGGTCCAAGGCAACAGTCTGGCCGAAGCAAGACAGACGAGTGCTTCCCGGTTGCTGGCGTCGAATGTTTTCCGCATTCCGCAGGCACCCGAGGACGCTCTATTTGTTCGTCTCGGGGGATTCCCTTTCGCCGGATACGGCCGCAGCAGATGCATCCGGGGCCCACACTCGAGCGGCACCACGAGAACGGCGCGCTCCGGCGCGAACTACCACTGCGATGAAACTCACCATTCCCAGCTATGCCGAACCGGCCGGCGAAAATTCACCCTCGCCAGACAGGGAGCGTAGCGCGTCGCCGCCATCGCCGAAGCGGCGACGCCTCGCGTCGGGAAGCCTGCAGTTGCTCGAGCTTGCCGGTGTTCCCAGGCTGGAGACCGTGCAAGGGGAGGCGAATCGCCCGCGCGTGCAGTTACCCGGATCAAGCGCGCGACGGAGCGAACTGCCCGCCCGACTCAGTCCGTCGCTGGAGGCGAAATTCGGCCTCGAAATCGAGATTCCGAGCGTCGACGTGTCGGCGGGCGTCAGTGACGCGCTTCGCCGCGGCGTCATTCTTCTGGACCGTCCTCATTGGAAACTGGAGTGCGATGACAACGGCGGCGGCAAGTACGACCTGGAGTTCGTAACGAATCCGCTTGCGAGCGAAGACGATGTGCGCGCAGCTGTACGAGAGATTACCGCGCTAACGGCAGCGATTCGCTCGCGGGCGCTCGCCGGCGATATGACCGTTCGACTGCAAGACGTCGTGAGCGACGCCAAGGTCGACGCCGTCTTGCAGTTGAATGATCCGCACATGCCCGGACGCTTACAAGCTACGTATGGCGTCGGCCTGGATCATGTGGGGATGCTCATCGATGAACTGTTGCCGAAGAAACAGGCAGAGGGGATCCATGAGCACACGAAGGCGGTTGCCGACTTTTACGCGGCGCGCACCGGTGAGCCCTTGCCATCCAAAGCGTGCGCCTTCGTCCGGCTCATCAGTATGTACCTCGCGCGCGCACAAGCGAAGCTCCCCGCGGACGGTACGGTACACATCTTCTTTCGCATAATGGCGCGCAGCGACTTTTGTGCCGCGTTCTCCAAACTGCTATCGCCTCACGAGCAGGCGGCCTTGCGCACCCTCCTTGTGCCGTCGAAGGACTCGTCTACGAGAGTTCCGATGATGATGGAAGCGCTGCACATGAGCGACCCGGATCAGTTGGTGTTCGCAAAGCCCTATAACCTGGCGGACCGAAACCCTAAGCCCCGGCAAGCTGGCCCGACCATTAAGGCGTGGTTGACGTCGATCATAGAGGGGCGGCAGGAGGGACCCTGGCAGAAGGATTTGCTGTCGCCGCCGGTCGGGTATCCGTTGCATAGTGGAGACCTGTCTACCGACTACGGGATGGGCGCGATGGGGGTCGACGAGCGTAACGGGCTCATCCTGTTCGAAATTCGCGGCGCGCCGTATCGGCCCCGGCACGTGACGATGAACGGGCAACTGGCGCGCGCCGCTGACAACGAACTCAGACGTGCGGGAAGGCACAACCCCGCATTGAAGACCTCGATGCGAGGGCCCGTCGCGAGTGCCAAGTACGACGCACTGCGTGGAGCCGAAGAGGCCTATGCTGGCCTCCGCAATTCCGCACGAACGATTGAAGAGCGGGCTGCGACGCTGGATACGGCTGGCTGGAAGTACTTGGGGCGGTACTTTGAGACCCAGTTGACCATGCTCACAAAGGCGCGCACGGCGATTTCCGCGCGTAGCCAGTCATCCTGGGCGCCGCGCCTGAGCCAAACGATGGACGAACTCCAAAAAGCAGCTCATGAAGTTCTACAAACGGGCAACGACGGGAAGCTGCAGGATCTCGTTGCAAAGCTCGAGCCGTTCAAGCTCGCGCTCGCGCAGTATGAGGACGTGCTTTGGAAGGCTGGTGCCAGACACAATTGAATTCTCGATTCCCGCAGAAGAAAATCGGCCGAACGTGTTGGTAGCGCTGTTCGCGGTGTAATCGCAATGGTGATGAAGGGGGGTGCCATAGGCTCGCAGCTGCTCAACTTCTTCATCCATCGCTTGGTGAACGATAGGACCTCTTCCTCGTCGACAACACCATCTCTACGTTGGACTCTTTATCATGCAGTCTCATCCCTGGGCTGTCCCAGGGGCGCTGCGTGGTCACGGGAACCCCCTTTGAGCTTCCGATGGTCATCCAGGTGGACGCTTCCCAAGCGACCAGCAACCAGCCAGCGAGGGCGTTGATCTTGTAAAGTTATGGTGCGAAGCGCCGGCGGACATGGCCTGATACATGGACCGGGGAAGGGCGGCGATGCAATTCGCTGCGGTTAATGGGAGACGGTCCCGCCGTTTCCGGGCGGGCGCGGGATGGGACCGATGTGCTGGAGTCCGGTATCCGATCGGATTGCCTGCGCGGCACGATGCAGAGGTCAGCCGGCCGGCCGGAGATCCTTCAGTGCTTCAGGATGTTGCACGGCGACACGCAGCAGCGTCTGCGCTGCACCGGTCGGATTGTGGCGGCCCTGTTCCCACTGTTGGCAGGTACGCACCGATACACCAAGCAGGCCGGCAAACTCTGACTGCGCCATGCCAACTTTGGCGCGCGCACTGGAGGCTTCCGTCGGCTGTACGCGCGTCACGCGGCCAGCGACGCCAGCCTTCATTTGGCGGACTGATTCCAGCAGTTCCGCTTGAAACTGTTCAATGTCTTTATCCACGATCGATTTCCTCCGAAGTTGATTAAGAAAGCTCGTCGACAGGTTGTCGAACTTCGCTTTCGTGGACGCGATCAGTAGCCAAATTTCGCCGTCATCGAGCAGGTTGTAGTAGATGACGCGCGAACCGCCGCGTTTCCCCATCCCGGCGCGCGACCAGCGCACTTTGCGCAGCCCCGACGTGCCGGGAATCACATCGCCGCGAGAGGATTGTCCGCGAGCCAGTTGATGAATGCTCTCGCTCGTCGTTGCGCCAGATTTCATCTGCATACCGCTAAAAGACCGGGGTTTCGATGACGGTGTAGATCATGCAACACGCGGATCGCACAGAAGCCGGCCTGAGCGAGCCCATGTGCTCCAATGTAGGCGCGTATCTGTAGCGCGAGCCGGATTGCCTCACCATCGCCACTGTATTCGTCGTCTCGAACGATCTCTTCGCCGGGTAGACCCAATTCGGTACCCGCTGCCCAAGCCCATGCAGTGGCTTCTGGGTCCGATCATTGGATGACTGCACGGTAAAGAGGATCGTCGGGATACACGCCTGCCTCGTCGACGATCTTCGGCATTTCGCCCTGACTTGCGTAGAGGTTTCCGTTCATAAGTGATCGGAAGCTACGTGGTGTAATTGCGAGATGTCCCGCCTCGTGCAAAATCGTCGAAATCCGGCATGCAGGATCGACATATAGCTCACCGTGCGCGATACGGCATCCTTTGGAGAACCCGGTCGCGCCGTCTTCGTATCGAGCTGGAACGCCGATTTCGTTGAGGAATTGCATCACTCTGTCACGCGTTTCAGGAGCGTCAATTTGATAGTCCGGTGGCAAGCTGGTCCGCATCAGGGCTTCTCTACCAAAGAGTGGGTTTGTTCGTGAGTTCCGCGGGGGGAAACCGTCGTGCGGCGTCATGGTTCCTCGTTGAATGTGCTCACCTGATCCGTATTCTAGCCGGGAGATTCCCCTGTCAAGCGAGCCAGGCCCCATTCCCGACAGTCCCCAACCCGTGTCGCGGGTCTATATCGGTCCGCCGCCAGGCATTGCGTTGCGATCGATTGCGGGCACCCGACGAGGCTTACGCGAACGCGCCGTGATGTGCGACAGATGAGGTCACTCTCGGTCATCGATTGCGTCCGCAAATTCGGGTTGCAGACGCAAACGTGGACCTTCTCGAACGCGGAAGCTAGGTTACGAAATCTAGCACTTACGTCGCAGCGACCCAGCTCATGACCAAACGGCGCGGGAAGCATTTCGCCTGCATCGAGTTTAGGTACATATCAGATCTATTGTGATAAGAAGGGTTATCAATATAGATATCAAACGACTCATCTTTTGTGGCATCGATCCTAGGATGACGGCGGTCGCACGCATAGGCAGAAGATGAACAACGCGAGGGCGAGCGCAGGGTCCTTAAGGCGGGCGAGGGCCGATGGGCGGCAACTGCGTATGTGGCCGCTAGCAGCTGGCTGCGGGGTCGGCTATCGACCATGGGCAACCGGAGTTGACCATCGCAACACGAACGTGCTGACGTGCGGGGAGCCTACTCGTTGAGGCCGCTGAACAACGGCCGAAGCAGACGTTCCTTCAAAGGTACGGCGATGAGGCGCCATGAACACATACACGCGGTCTCCCTAACCCGGCACACCACGAGATCCTAATCGCGTGATCACAGCCGCCATGCTGGCCGCTGGCTCACGACACAGGTCCGAACCGTTCCCGATAGTCGCTCGGGCTGACTTGCTGAACGCGTGCAAACGTCCGTCGCATGGTTTCTTCCGATCCAAACCCGCAACGCGCTGCGATGCGTTTGATCGGCAGTCGCGTCTCAATGAGCATCTGTCGTGCAGCCGATGGTAGCGAAAGCGTGGTCCCGCACGTATCGTCCGACATTGCGCCATGTTGAACGCCACGCCGAATCGCCATGTCATACCAAGTGTTCAAGCGCCCCGACTCCAAAGCCTCTGGAAACTCGGGCCATCGGACTTAGGTGGTTGAGACGGCGGGATGATCTGAACTGTGACAGGAATCGGGAAATCGACACCGACGAGCGCTACTTCCCCCTGTTTGAGATTCGGGATAAACGCGGCAGCGGACCTGTCGATTTCGCCACATGCCCGCTCAACGACTTCTCTGTCGCGATCGTTAGTCAGACGATGAACCAGTAACGTTCCCATCTGGCTGAGGACTCCTTCCGTTATGTCTCGGGGGCGTTGCGTCGCAAGGCAGACGTTGAGGCCGTATTTCCGGCCTTCTTTTGCAATAAGCTCGAACGCATCGAGGTTCATCGCGTAATCTTCAGTGCCAACTGACTTGCCAAGGAAATTATGAGCTTCGTCTAGGACAACAAGGATAGGACGCTCACGGAACTCTTCACGTCGCGCCTTTAGAAGCAGCATACGGCCAATCGCGTTTGTGATTACCTCTCGCGCACTGAACTCGTAACCGATCGAACTAAGGCACAACCGGAAGATCGTTTTGTTTTCGTCCGAGAAGAAGGAGTTGAGTGCATCCGAAAGCATCAATGTACCCGGTGACGGACGAAACACGCAGACCATCGACGACGAGTTAACTACCCCGATGATACGGGTCAGCAGCGACGAACAGTACGACAGTTCATTCGAAGGCGCGCCCCATGCCTCAGAGCCATTTGTTGCATCCGGGTAGCAACATTCCTGCACTATCTGGCGGTGCAGGACGGTAACGTCGAACGGCTGATTTGGATCGTCCACCAGAGCCGCGTTGTTCCCCTCGTTCAGCGCTTGGCGATACGCGGCCTTGGGTTGATTGATTTTTCTGACAATACCGTTTGTGGCGATGGTGGGGACCAGGCGGGCGAGCCGAAGGCTTTTCATTGCCTCCCGTAACTTCGGTCCCTGCGTCTTTCCCGAGGGCTGAAAAAGAGCAATTAGATCGCCCTCCGAAAAATCCGTGGGCGGGATGCTCACCTCCCTGGAGCCATTTGCGATATGGATAGGCGTTCCCACGTGACAGTGAAACATGTCGTTGCCTAAAAGCGATCGATATTCACTCGTTGCGTCCAGAAGGATTACCTTGGACTTGTATCGGCGGCATTCCTCCAGAATTCGGGCAGTGGTCCAGCTTTTTCCACCGCCAGTAGATCCAAGGATCGCGCAGTGTCGCCCGAACAATTTTTCCGGCGTTACAGCGATTGAAAATCCCGATTCTCCGGACACCAGCCCCAGATTCAAGGAAACAGCGGGCGGATCCGTATCGAGTCCCGCGTCGGTCAGATCCGGGATTCGGGCGACAAATGCACCCGGTGCGGAAAAGACTCGATCGCCAAGTCTCGGATATGTAGCTATACCCGCCTGAATTCTCAACGTAACAGCGTGCACGGAGCCCAAAAGCCGGATAAAACCGATCGCATCGACGTGACGTGATCCTTCGAAATCCTGCGTTATCTCGGTGCGATCACGGTCGGGAAGAGAGACTTCCGTGAGGCGGCCCAAGAGAAGCCCTTGCTGTGCCTCAATCAACACCAGTTCGCCAACTTCTCCGCGGCCGTAGCGCTGGGAACGAATGTACTGGCCGCCGACGTCCCCGGCATGGGCGAGATTGACTTTGACCGACTGAGCCTGCACGCTCGACACAACGCCCACTCGCAGTTCGGCGCGAAGCGCCCCGTATTTCCCCAAATCGTCGCCTGTCATGTACGCACTCCTACTCTGCGAACGGCCTCAGCAAGCTGTTCGGCAGGCGAGACGGCACGAAGCGACGGAATTATGTCGACGACGTCGGCGAACGAGCCGCCAATGAAATGAATATCAAATCCACGCGCGGCCAGATCCGCAAACCGGTGCCAGTAAGGGCTCGACCCGTGATACCCCTCGTTATGGACATGTTCGATACAGCGATGGTCTGTCAGAATCAGTTTGAGGCTTGGGTTTGCCTGCACCGCCGAGTAAATAGGCTCGGAAAGGTGATCATCATTGAAGCCGAACCCAGCGGTAATCAGGCAAGTGTTCGGCTGGCGCAAAAAGTCTAGGAAGCGCGATAAAAGCTCCAGATGCGGCTGCAAGAACGCCTGCTGGTATTTCCCCTTGGCCGGATAAATCAGGCAGGCCTTATCGGCCGTCGGGCTGGCGACTTCGAAGACCTCATTGCCATCGCGCTGCCAGCTAACAGACCCGTGTAGCTTGTGGAGATGAAAGACTCCTTCCACAAAGTCCTGCCGCTCCGCGTCGCGACGCACTACGTCATAACTGAAGTGCCGGCCGTCGAATCGGCGATTGCGCGTGTAGGAGAAGCCATCTATGACTGTGATTCCGAGATCCGAGGCAGCCGCCTCGAAGCACATGTCGTAGTTGGTCGTGAACACTTTCAGGCGCGGATCACGTACCCTCCGACGCGCGAGCTTCTGCAACAGATACCGGTAAGCCGAAATATCCGATCCCGCTTTGGTGAGAAACACGCTGCACAGTTCGAGTATCTGAGCCTTCACGCCGGTGACGAACGACTGAACCTCCGCATCGACCGAGAATGAAAGATAGGCATCACACTGGGACAGAAAATGCTCGATGTTGGGGTTCTCGCGTTCACCATAGCGGATCTTGCTGCAGACCTGCTCCCCTTGCGCAGATAGCTGTTTTCCACTGGCATCGGTGCACATTGCGCTCGTCCACAATTTCCACATGCTTGGGCCGTTTGCCGCACCAAGCGAAGTGCCGCTTCCCGCGAAAAAGCCTAGATTGGTGTACTGCAGTGCTCCTGACAACAAATCGGTCACCGACTGCCGGTTTTCTGCAATCTGGGTGCGCGCATCCGTTTCCAAATTTTCGATCTGATGGATCACTCGATATGCGGTTTCTGAGAGCGCCTTCCATCTCGCATCGCCGGGTCGGCGGTGAACCAGTATTCCGCTGTAATCCGCAGCGAGCGGTTCTGGAACAACCCGTTCCACCGTGTCATTCATTTTGCCCCCGTTGGTCCGTCATTCTTCTGTTAGTTGCCTGACCTATCGAAACAGGTAGCCCTCACATGTGCGTCATTGTCGATCGTTTCAGTAAAGCGATCCAACCAACGATCGACGGCAGATATGACATCACTTTTTCGGTGACTCGAACAGGCGATTTCTCATGCCGCTCAGCTATTGCGAAAATCTTCTCGTGCTTGGAGATCTTCCCGGGATACCTGCCGGATCAACTCCCGTGGAGCCCGTCGTCGTGCTTGCGAAAAACTTAGCGGCAACAATGCGCCGCGGCTGTAACTGTGCTGAACGAGCAAAATCCCGTCTGCCTGCTCGATGCAACTACGTCGGCAGTCTGCCATATTCCTGTCGTAGAAACCAACCCGTCCCACTGTTGATTGGGCGAGGACTGGCCGAGCGACATGACTGCTGCAACGGCCGTTGAATCTTGGAAGCCACCGTTCCGGGGGCGCGGCATCGAAAGGCAGTTTTGGGTTGACACACGCATTCACTGGCAGAGATAGGGCGACGACTGCTACGCCCTTGTCACGGCTGGAGCGGGTTACACCGGTAAAGAGAATGGAAATCCAAGCCCCCGTGTTGCACCGCACAATACATTCCGGTACCATTCACGCCCCCCACAAGCTGCGCATACGGATTTCGCACGAGGCATCCCGCCCTCGACTATCTGTGCGTACACGATTCCGTTCGCATCCCGGCAGGCAACCCATTCTGGCGTCATGCTCGCGACGATCGTCGGCTCATCTGTCGAGGAGCATGTATTGGCAATTTCTGATCGGAACGATTCCACATCCCCTGAAATCACAGCCACGGCAAAAGCCGGCCGCCGTGTGTCAAAGGGAAAGGCCCAGGCCCTGACACCGACGGACGTCGCGTCACTGGCACGTCAGAATGAGGAGCGCCAGCACCAGATGCGCGCGTTGATCGCGCTCGGTCGCGAGCGCGGCTATCTCGCCCACGCGGACATCAACGATCACCTGCCCGACAACTTTGCCCAAACGGCGGCGATGGACACTATCGTCAGCACGTTCAGCGACATGGGCGTGGCCGTGTACGAACAAGCGCCGGACGCCGAAGCGCTCCTGTTGACCGACGCCGCGCCGGCCGTGGCATCCGACGATCAGGCGGACGAGGAGGCGGAAGCTGCGT